>DASSRT010000289.1:0-36590 GCA_035701705.1 Rhodanobacteraceae bacterium | reverse complement strand
CCGCGCAAGTCGATGCCTACCTTGCGCGCTATCCCGGGATGATTCCGGCCGAACAGCTGCGCAAGACGGAACTGGCGTGGCTGGCACAGCAAAAGGACTGGGCGGGCTTCCGGCACTTCTACCAGCCGGGTCTCGGCAACGCGCTTGCATGCGATGCGCTGCAGGCGCAGCTCGCTCACGGCAAGCCCCTCGACTTCCAGCGCGACCTCGCGGACTTGTGGAAGCACAACAACCTGCCTTCGGCCTGCAGCCCGGTGCTGCAAGCAGCGTTCACGCAGGGCTTGTTGACACCGGCGCGCGTGTGGGCGCGCATCGAACGCGCGGCCGATGCGCGCAACAGCGACGCCATCGACGCTGCGTCCAAATGGCTGCCGGCCGCCGATGCCATCGCCGTCAAACGCATCAGCGACGCGCTGCAAAATCCAGCCAAGCTCCTGAAGGATGCCGTCGCGTTCACCGACACGCCGCACAACCGCGAAGCGGTGTTGCGCGCATTGCAACGACAGGCGCGGCGCGACAGCCAGCAGGCGATCGCGTCGTGGCAAACATTGTCGAAACGCTTCGCGTTCGATCGTGGCCAACGCGAAAAAATGCAAGCGCTGCTGGCCACCTACAACGCCGTCGATGGCGGTCCGGATGCCGTGCAGAAGCTTGCGCGACTGCCCGCTGCAGTGCAGACCGATGCCACTCGTGAATGGCGTGTACGCGCCGCGGTCGCCACGGGCGACTGGAAGGCTGCGCAAGCGGCGATCGCGGCGTTGACGCCAGACGAGATGCAGCACGACGAGTGGCGCTATTGGCAAGCGCGCATCGCGCAAAAACTCGGTGACTCGGCCAAGGCGCTGGATGGGTTCACCGCGCTCGCGCAGCAGGCGACCTTCTACGGATTCCTGGCGGCCGACCGCGCCAGCCTGCCCTATTCGATCTGTCCGGCGACGGTCACTCCCGATGCCGCGATGGACCGACGGCTCGCGGCCGTGCCCGGACTCGCCCGCGCGTTCGAGTTCTTCGCGCTGGACATGCTGCCGCAGGCGCGCCGCGAGTGGGATCGCGCGTTCGCAGGCCTGTCTCCGGCACAACAGACGCAGGCCGCCGCGCTGGCCTCGCGCCGCGGCTGGGTCGACCGCGCGGTGTTCGCGTTCGGCAAGTCGGGCGACCTGCACTACTACGCGCTGCGCTTTCCGCTGGCGGACCGCGAGCGCGTGGTGGACTCGGCGCGCAAGGCCGGCATCGACCCGGCCTGGGCCTTCGCGATCATCCGCGCCGAAACCGCGTGGCAACCCGATGCGCGCTCGGGCGCGAATGCGCGCGGCTTGATGCAACTGCTGCCGGCCACCGCAGCACAGATCGCACGCCGCAACGACCTGCCCTACGACGGCGCCGCCAGCCTGTACGACCCCGCCATCAACATTCCGCTCGGCACGCAATACCTCGCCCACCTTGCGCTGCGCTTCGACGGCAGTCCGTGGTTGACGTCGGCGGCGTACAACGCCGGCCCCGGCAACGCCCAACGCTGGGTGGATGCACGCGGCAACCTCGACCCGGAAACCTTCATCCTGACGATTCCGTTCAACGAGACGCGCGACTACGTGACCCGCGTGATGTCGTTCGCGACGCTCTACGGCTGGCGCCTGCACGGCCGCCCGGTGGCGCTGACCTCGCGCCTGCCCGCGATCGGAACGCCGTATGATCCTGCCGTCGACCCGCCGCGCAAGCAGGTCGTGTGCCGCACGCCGCCGCCAGCACCCGCGGCAACCACGGCAACTCCAGCCACCGCGCCGGCCCCCGCAGGAAGTGCCATGCCATGAATACCCAACCTATCGCAGTCCTCGGCGGCACCGGCTTCATCGGCGGCCACCTGCTGGCGACGCTGGCGCAGGCCGGCTGCAAGGTCACGGTGCTCAGCCGCAACCGCGAACTCGGCCGCGCCATCAACGTGCTGCCCAACGTGCGCACGGTCAGCGCGGATGTGTACGATCGCGCCGCGCTGGAAAAACACCTCGCGGGCCACGCGGCTGTCATCAACCTCGTCGGCATCCTCAACGAAACCCGTGGCGACACCTTCACCCACGCGCACGTCGACCTCACCGCCACCGCCATCGCGGCCTGCCGGCAGGTGGGCATCCGCCGCTTCCACCAGATGAGTTCGCTGAACGCGGGCGAACGCGTATCGAAGTACCTGAAGACCCGCGGCGAAGCCGATGCGCAGGTGCGCAATTCCGGCCTGGACTGGACGATCTACCGCCCGAGCGTGGTGTACGGCGCGGGCGACGGGCTGGTGTTCCGGTTCCTGAAGCTGCTGCAGATGGCGCCGGTGCTGCCGCTGGCGCAGCCGCACGCGAAGTTTGCGCCGGTGTGGGTCGGCGACGTCGCCACCGCCATCGCGCGCTGCCTCGGCGACCGCAGCAGCATCGGCAAGGTCTTCGAACTGTACGGCCCCGACACCCTGGAGCTGGTCGAGATCGTGCACGCGATCCGCGACGCCGCGGGACTCAAGCGCGCGGTGCTGCCGCTGCCATCGCTGCTTGGCCATGCGCAGGCCTTGCTGGCGGAACTGGTTCCCGGAAAACCTTTCTCGCGCGACAACTTCGCCTCGCTCTCGCTCGATTCGGTGGGCGACCAGGAAGGCCTCGCGCGACTCGGCGTCACCCCGCGCCGTTTCCGGGCGATGCTGCCGGATCTGCTCGGCCGCCATTCGCGCGCGCGCCAGCTCGACCTCGCGCGCGCGACGCAAGGCCACTGACGCATGCCCGCCGGCCACCGCATCTACCTGGTCGGCGGCGCGGTACGCGACGAACTGCTGGGGCGTGCGCACGGCGACCGCGATTACGTGGTGGTCGGCGCGACGCCCGCGGACATGCTGGCGCTCGGCTACAAACCGGTCGGCAAGGATTTCCCGGTGTTCCTGCATCCCGACAGCGGCGAGGAACATGCGCTCGCGCGCACCGAGCGCAAGACGGGACCGGGCTACCACGGCTTCGCTTTCCACGCCGCACCCGAGGTGACGCTCGAACAGGACCTTGCGCGCCGCGACCTCACCATCAATGCGATGGCACGCGACGAGTCGGGGGCGCTGATCGATCCCTACGGCGGCGAACGCGACCTGCACGCGCGCCTGCTGCGCCACGTCTCGCCGGCGTTCGCCGAAGATCCGGTGCGGATCCTGCGCGTGGCACGTTTCCTCGCGCGCTACGCACCGCTGGGTTTCCGCATCGCCGACGAAACCATGTCCTTGATGCGCGGCATGGTCGAAGACGGCGAGGCCGCGCACCTGGTACCCGAACGCGTGTGGGCGGAAACGCGCAAGGCGCTGGCGGAACCGGCGCCCTCCGCGTTCGTGCGCAGCCTGCACGAATGCGGTGCGCTGGCGATCGTGTTCCCGGAAATCGATGCGCTGTACGGCGTGCCGCAAAGTCCGCAGCACCATCCCGAAATCGACTGCGGTCGGCATCTCGAACTGGTGCTGGACCAGGCCGCGCAGCTCGCGCCGGGCGATGATCTGGCCGGCTTCTGCGCGCTCACCCACGATCTTGGCAAGGCGCTGACGCCGGCCGACGAACTGCCGCGCCACATCGCCCACGAACACCGCGGCCTCGCACCGCTGGCCGGGCTCTGCGAGCGCCTGAAGGTGCCCGCCGAACATGCGCAACTCGCGGCGCTGACCTGCCGGCATCACCTCGACGCGCATCGCGCGCTGGAGCTGAAACCCGCCACGGTGCTGGCGCTGCTGGAAGCCTTTGACGTCATGCGGCGACCGGAACAGCTCGATCCATTCCTCATCGCCTGCACCGCCGACAAGCGCGGGCGCCTCGGCCACGCCGACGACGGCTATCCGCAGGCAGACTTCCTGCGTGCCGCGCGCGACGCGGCGCGCGCCGTCAGCGCGCACGCCTTCGTCGAACAAGGCCTGCGTGGCGAAGCCATCGGCGAAGCGATGCGGCGCGCGCGCATCGCCTCGATTGCAGCGTTGCCGCGCGGCTAGCGATCCACAGCTCAGGCCTCAGTGCGCGCCGCGATGCGTGCCAGCAATTGCGCCGCGATCGCCGCCGTTTCGCGCAGCGGCGGCTGTGCGCCGCGCGCAACACCCGGATCGGTGAGCAGGCCGCGTTCGCGCAGGCTTGAGTGGAAGCGTGCGAGCTTTTCGGGCAACGTCGGAACCGTGACGGTGTGCACCGGCACGCCGGTGGCGCATGCCTCCGAGAGCATGTTCACCGAATCCGGCGTCACCACGATGCGATCGGCCCAGCCGAGCAGGCCCGGGTACGGGTTGGCGCCGGCGCCCGCCCAGAACTTGCCGGGGAAATCCGCCAGTGCCGTTTGCAGTTCCGCGGCGAACGCCGGCGGGGTGCGCCGCGACACCGTGGCGAGCACGCTGCCGCCGGCTGCGCTCACGCGCATGGCCTCGACCAGGCGTTGCAACAAGTCCGGGCCGAACTCGACGCCACGCCGCGGTCCGCCGACCAGCAGCGCCACGCGCGGCCGCGGCAAGCTGGCGAATCCCGGGAACGCCTCGCGCCCGGAGGCCAGCCAGTCATCGTCGACGGGATTCAACGAGCCCAGCGTCGCCAGCACGTTCGCACCTTGCAACCGGTCGTGTTGCGGCACGACCACGGCGTCCCAGTGGCGCGGATCGATGCGCGGATCGAGCACCTGCACGGTGAAGCACGCGCCCGCGGACAACGTGCCCAGCATCCGTGTCAACAACGCCGCGCCGCGTCCGCAGCCAATCGCAAGTTCCGGCCATGGCGGCACGAACGACGCGCGGTCACGCGCGGACAACGCCAGCCGCCCGCCCGGCAATGTGCGTGGCGCGAACCACGACCACGGCGCGCGCAGCGGCAGGCGCAGCACGCGTGCCGGTGCGTGCATGGCGGACGCCAAGGCCAACGCCTGGCGCTCGTTGCCGGCGGCGCCGTCACTGATGACCCAGGCGTTGTGGAGGCAATTGGACACGTGTTGCACGCGGCGGAAGCGATGGCGTGATTATGCGGGAGCACGCTGCAGCCGATAGACTTCCGGCAAGCCGTGCACTTCCTGCACCGTGGCAACGCCCATGCTCAGCACGCCCGAAATCGCCATCCGCCTGTTGCTGGCCGCCGTGCTCGGCGGCGTGATCGGCTTCGATCGCGAGCGCCACACCTGGGCCGCCGGCCTGCGCACGCACATGCTGGTGTGCCTCGGCGCGGCCCTGGCGATGATCGTGTCCGCCTTCGCGTTCTCCGACGTCTTGAAGCAATGGCCGCACGTGGTACTCGATCCATCGCGGATCGCCGCGCAGGTGATCAGCGGGATCGGTTTCCTCGGCGCCGGCACCATCATGTTCCTGCACCGCGAGAACGTGATCCGCGGACTGACCACCGCGGCCGGGCTGTGGACGGTCGCGGCGATCGGCCTCGCGGTCGGCGGCGGCATGTACCTCGCCGCGGTGATTGCCACGGCCGTGGCGTGGGTGATCCTGGCGGCGCTGAAGCCGCTGGAACGCCGGTTTGCCTTGCGCAAGACCCAGCCGCAGGTGCGCATCGGGTTCAGCGGCCGCGCCTCACTGGCGGCGATCGAACAGGTGCTCACGCAACGGAAATTGCCGGCCAGCACCATTGTCACGCGCCACATTCCCGACGACGGCGACGCGGTGAGCATCACTTTCGACAAGGCCGGTGAGCGCGGCAACCTCGGCGATCTGGCCGATGCCTTGCGCGCCCTGCCCGGGGTGGCATCGGTGACGCTGGAAGTCACCCCGCCCGGGGGCTGAATCCGGCCATCGACGCTGCGTTAGAATGGCGGGGTTCACGCAAGCGGATACCCTGCATGTCGTCCCAACCGGTTTCCTCGTTTCCCGTCGGCGAACCCGCCAACGCCAAGCGCCGCTATGAAGTCACCGCGGCCGACCTGCCGCTGGCGTGCCCCTTGCCGGAGATGACCTTGTGGAATTCGCACCCGCGCATCTACCTGCCGATCGTCGACGACGGCGGCAGCAGCGTGTGCCCGTACTGCGGCGCCGAATACGTGCTGAAGCCGGCCCAGGCCTGAACCGGACCAGCCGGCCCGGGAAGCGCCCCCGGCACCGCACGGCGCGTTTCTTGCATGCCTCTCGTGCATGTTCATGGCTGCTGAACCATCCTTTGCGGCACCCGCGGAGGTCCCCGTGGCCCGGCCCCTGACCGTCGTCCAGTTGATCCCGGCGCTGGAGAACGGTGGCGCCGAGCGTTCGGTGCTGGAAATCGCGCGCGCACTGGTTGCGGCCGGGCACCGCTCGGTGGTCGTCTCCGCCGGCGGCCGGCTGGTCGAGCGGCTGCAAGGCGAGGGCAGCGAACACGTCAAGCTGGACGTCGGGTCGAAGTCCCTGCGCAGCGTCACCCGGATCGGCGCCCTGCGCCGCGTGCTGGCGGCCATCGACCCCGACATCGTGCACGCGCGCTCGCGGGTGCCGGCGTGGCTGGGCTGGCTGGCGCTGCGCGGCATGCATCCGCGGCCGCATTTCGTCACCACCGTGCACGGCCTCAATTCGCCGGGGATGTGGAGCGGCATCATGACCCGCGGCGACCGCGTGATCGCGGTGTCGCAAACCGTCCACGATTTCATCCTGAGCCACTATCAGGGCATCGACGCCGGCAAGCTGACGGTGGTTCCGCGCGGCATCGACCCCGCCGATTTCCCGTACGGTTATCGTCCCGACGACGCCTGGCGCCAGCGCTTTTTCGCCGAGTTCCCGGAGCTGGCGGGCGCCCCGCTGCTGACCCTGCCGGGACGCGGCACCCGCCTGAAGGGCCACGCCGACGCCATCCGCCTGATCGCGGGCCTGCGCGCACGCGGGGTGGACGCGCGCCTGTTGCTGCTCGGGGTGGTCGAGGCCGGCCGCGAGGCTTACCTGCGCGAACTGAAGGCGCTGGCCAGCACCCACGGCGTCGACGACATCGTGGTGTTTTCGCCGCCGCGCAACGACGTGCGCGATGTGTACGCGGTCTCCGATCTGGTGTTGCAGCTGTCGAACAAACCGGAAGCCTTCGGCCGCACGGTCATCGAAGCCCTGTCGCTGTGCCGCCCGGTGCTGGGCTACGCACACGGTGGCGCGGGTGAATTGCTGGCCGAGCTGTATCCGGCCGGGCGGGTGCCGGTGGGCGACATGGTGAAGCTCACGGTGCGCGCCGCCGAATTGCTGGGCCGCGCGCCGCCGATCCCGCCGATGCAGCGCTACCGGCTGGCGGACATGCAGGCGCAGGTGCTGGCGTTGTACGCCGAAGTCGCAGCCTTGCCGCGCACGCCCTGACTGTCCTGCGCGACGAGTAACGGTACGATGCGCGTTTCCGCCCGCGCGTTGCTTCGATGAGCGAATCCCCCGGCGCCCGCATCCGCGCCCTCCTGTTGTCGCCGCTGACGCCGATCTGGCTGGTGATCTTCCTGCTGCCGTTCGGGCGTTCGGCTGAGCTCGGCACGCTGCTGTGCATGCTCGGCGCGATCATCCTGATCGTGCGCGACCGGCATGCGCTGGCCGGGCATCCGGGCGCGCGCCTGGCGTTGTGGTTGTGGGCGGCGTATTTCCTCGCAGCGTTGATCTCCACTTTCGATGCGATCGAGCCCGCGCGCAGCTGGGGCAGCATCGCCGCCTACCTGCGCTTCGCGCCGTTCGCGGTCTACGTGTGCTTCGCGGTCCGCCGCGAGGCGCGGTTGCACGCGTTGTACGTCGCCACCGGCGTGCTGGTCGCGCTGTGGGCACTGGACGCCTGGGTGCAGGCCTTCACCGGTTTCAGCCTCGGCGGCCACGCCGAAGCGCAGCGCATTTCCGGCATCTTCGGCGCCGGCAATTTGAAACTCGGGCCGGTGCTGGCGTCGCTGTCGCCGTTCCTCTTGTGGGCCGCGCGGCGGCGCTTCGGGCGCACGGGCCTGGTCGTCGCGATGTTGTTCCTGCTCGGTCCGATCCTGCTCGCGGGTTCGCGCGCGGCCTGGATCACCTACGGCATCGCGCTGCTCGCCTTCTTCTGGATCGAGACACGCAAGCCGTTGCGTTTCGCCGCCTGGGTGCTGGCCGCCGGCGTGGTCGGTTGCGTGGCGATGGGTGTTGCCTGGAAGACTTCTCCGCGCTTCGATGCGCGCATGGACCGCACGGTTGCGGCCTTGCACGACACCGGGCACGCGCTGAACTACGCCAGCAGCGGGCGCCTCGACATCTGGCGCGTGGCGGCAAGGATGGTCGCCGCGTATCCGGTCAACGGCGTCGGCGTGCGCGACTTCCGCTACGCGTATCCGAAGTTCGCGCCGGCGCATGACGAATTCCTGCACGCCCAGGCCTGCGGCCCGGGTGAAGGCGCCTGCCATCCACACCAGATCGTGCTGGAGATCCTCACCAACACCGGCGTGCTCGGGTTGCTGTTGTGGCTGGCCGCCGCGGCGCTGGCCGTGCGTGCGTGGTGGCGTGCCGATGCCGCAGCGCGCCGCCGAGCGTTCCCGGCCACCGTCGCGCTGGCCATCAGCGTATTTCCGCTGAACACCCACTTCGCGTTCTACTCGGCGTGGTGGGGCTTGTTCTTCTGGTGGCTGCTGGCACTGTGGTGCGCGGCATTGCATGCCGATGTGCCGGATGCCGCGCCCACCGCGCTGCCGCGCATGCGCATGCGCGATCGCCTGCGCGGTGCCTGAACCTCAATAGATGGGCGGCAGGCCGTCCGGCCGGGTCTTGAAGCGCTTGTGCGCCCACAGGTATTGCGTCGGCGCTTCGCGCACCATCCGCTCGATCGCGGCGTTGACGCGCGCGCTGTCGGCGGTGACGTCGTCACCCGGGAAATCCGCGAACGGTGGTTCAAGGCGCAAAACATAACCGCCCGCGGCGGTGCGACGATGGAAGAACGGCATCACCGCGGCCCCGGACAACCGTGCGAGGTGGTGGGTTGCGGTGAGCGTCGCCGCCGGCACGCCGAAGAACGGCGCGAACACCGAATCCTTGCCGCGCAAATCCTGGTCGGGCGCATACCAGATCGTGCCGCCCTGCTTCAGGTACTTCACCGTTGCGCGCAAGGCGTACTTGTCGAACATGGTGTCGGCGTAACGCAGCCGCGCTTGCAGGATCGCGTACTCGAACACCGGCGATTCCATCTTGCGGTACATGCCGGCGATGCGGATCTGCCGCGAGATCAGGCGTGCGCACAATTCGAGGTGCGAAAAGTGGCCGCCCACCAGCAGCACGCCGCGGCCCTCGGCGCGCGCGGCGGCAAGATATTCCAGACCCTCGACCTGCACATCCAGTCGCGCAAGCCTGGCATCGGAACCGAACCAGCCGAGCGCGAATTCCCCCAGCATCCGGCCCAGTTCGCGATTGGATTCGTGGCGCAAGGTCTCACGCTCGTGCGCCGAGAGTTCCGGAAAGCACACTTCGAGATTGCGCCGCATCACGCGCTCGCGCTCACGCAACAGCGGTGCGATGGCCGTCCCGAATGCACCACCCAGGCCAAGCAGCCAGCGCGACGGCAGCCACGCCAGCGCCCGGATCACGCCGATGCCGAGCCACGCCGGCCAGTGCCGCGGCGCGAGCAGCTTGCGGGGGAATGGCAACGAAACAGGCATGGCCAGCGATGATAGCAACGACCTTCACCCCCTTCGGAACGAAGGGGGTCGCGTCGCAGGCGCGGGGGGATGTCATCGCGGTCGATGTACCAAAGCGCATCTCCCTCAATCCCCCTTCCGATGGAAGGGGGAGGTTTCTCACCCCAGCATCGCCGCCAGCTTCGCCAGATGGGTCGCCGCGGCTTCGCGCCGCGCCGCGGCGTCGGCCTCGGGATCGGCGCCGTCGCGATGCAGGTCCATCGCCGGCAACTCGTCAAGAAAACGGCTGGGTTTGTGCTTGAAGGCCTGGCCCCAACGGCGAGCTTGCGTCGCGTAGCTCAGGTGCAGCCATTCCTTGGCGCGGGTCAGGCCGACGTACAACAGGCGGCGCTCTTCATCGAGCCGGCCCTCGTCGATCGCGCCCTCGTGCGGCAAGGTGCCGTCCTCGCAACCGACGATGTGCACGCAACGAAACTCCAGGCCCTTGGCGGCGTGCAAGGTCATCAGGCGCACCGCATCGCCGCCATCGTCCGCGTCGGCGCGGCTCAGCAGCGCGAGTTGCGCGGCAAGATCATGCGCGCGCGCGCGGCCGCCATCCATCGCCGTGAACCAGCCAATGAGTTCGCGCACGTTGCCGAGCCGGCGCTCGCGCAAGGCCTCATCGCGCACGCCTTGCGCGATGTGCTCGACGTAACCAGTACGGCGCAACAGTTCCTCGACCAGTTCGGCGGCAGCGGCGTGGCGTGCATGCGCGTGCAGGCCGTCGATGATCTCCACGAACGCCGCCAGCGCCGCGGCCGGTCGTGGCGCGAGCTGCTGCAAAACCGCGTGGCTGTGCGCGGCCGCGAGCAGCGAGAGGTGTTTCGACTGCGCGAGCTCGCCCAGTTTCTCCAGCGTGGTCGCACCGATTTCGCGGCGCGGCACGTTGACGATGCGCAGGAACGCGGCGTCATCGTCCGGATTGGCGACCAGCCGCAGGTACGCCAGCACGTCCTTCACTTCGGCGCGATCAAGGAACGACAAAGCGCCGGTGAGCTGGTACGGAATCCGCGCCAGTTGCAGCGCCTTTTCCAGCGGCCGTGCCTGATGGTTGCCGCGGTACAGCACGGCGCAATCGGACCAGACCAGTTCGTGTTTGGTGCGCAGGTGCAACAGCTGCGATGCCACGCGCTCCGCCTCCTGCTCGGCATCGCGGCACTCCATCACGCGAATCGGCGCGCCTTCGCCAAGCGCGCTCCACAGTTTTTTCGGATGCGCGTGCGGATTCTGCGCGATCAAGGCATTGGCGACGCGCAGGATGCGTTTGGCGCAGCGGTAGTTCTGCTCCAGCTTCACCACCCGCAAGCCCGGGTAGTCACGCGACAGCTGGTCGAGATTGCCGGGATCGGCGCCGCGCCAGGCGTAGATCGACTGATCGTCATCACCCACGCAAGTGAAGGCGCCGCGCTCGCCGGCCAGCAGCTTCAGGAAGGCATATTGCGATGCGTTGGTGTCCTGGCACTCGTCCACCAGCAGGTAGCGGATGCGCTCGCGCCACGCGCGGCGCGCCTCGTCGTCGCGCTCGAGGATCTCCACCGGCAGGCGGATCAGGTCATCGAAATCGACCGCGTTGAAGGCGGCAAGGCGCTTCTGGTAGGCGGCGTAGATGCCCGCGGCTTCCAGTTCGCGCGGCGCGCGCGCGGCCGCCAGCGCCGTCTCCGGCGTCAGCGCATCCGACTTCATCCGCGACAACAGCGAGCGCAACGCAAACAACTGGTCTGGCTTCACCGAGGCGCCGGCGAGTTCCTTGACGATGCCCGCGCTGTCGTCGGCATCCAGCACCGAAAAATTGCGCCGCAAGCCCGCGCGGGCGTGCTCGACCTGCAGGAACTTCAAGCCCAGCGCGTGGAACGTGCACACGTTCAGGGCTTCGGCATCCTCGCGCTTGACGCGTTTGCCGACACGCTCGCGCATCTCGCGCGCAGCCTTGTTGGTGAAGGTGATCGCGGCGATCTTCGCCGGCGGCGCGATGCCGCGCGCGACCAGATGCGCGATCTTCTCGACGATCACGCGGGTCTTGCCCGAACCTGCGCCCGCCAGCACCAGCAGCGGGCCGTCGCAGTGTTCGACCGCGGCGCGTTGTTGCGGATTCAACATGGGCGTGGGGGCAAGTGTTCGTGCAAGAATGACGATTGTCCGCGGGATACGCCGTGATGGCCAGCGCCCCGCAACGCCATTGAAGGAAACATTGATGTCCGAACCCGATTGGTCGCGTCCGCACTGGACCCGCGACGAAGCCAAGGCCATGCTGCTGTACTTCGTGTTCGGCAGCTTTGCCGCCGAGCCCGAACTCGACCTCGGCGCGCACGGCAGTGAGGGCCTGCCGGCGGGCATGGAGATGCGGCGCATCCCCAAGGCCGTGTTGGCGCACTGGGACGGCCATCCGCTGCGTGGTTCGCTGGGCGGAGTCCTGCGCGACGCCGATCCCGAAGCCTTCGAGGTCGCGCGCACGGCGCCGGAATGCCTGATGCTGCGCGGCGAACTCGCCGACACGGATTCGTTGACGTACCTGCGCGACGTGCTGGGGATCGTTGCCGCGCTGCTCGATGCCGGCGGCGTGGCGGTGGTCGATCCACAGACCCTGCAGATTTTTTCCGCCGCGGCATGGCGCACGCGTTATGCCGGTGCCGCCGCGACGGATTCGCGCAACCACGTGTTGATCCTGTGCAGCAACGAGGGCGACACGCATTCGTGGATCCAGACCCGCGGGATGCGCAAGTTCGCACGCCCCGACCTCAGCATCCGGCGGGTGCCGCGCGCGCAGGCGCAACAAGCCGGCGCCACGGCCGCGCAGCTGGCCGAGCTGGAAATGCGCGGGATGCGCTTCGGCGATGATTCCACCATCGACACCGGTGGACTCGGCACCCTGGGCGTCACGCGCACGGGCTCGCTGGACGATCCCGAGTTCAGCAACGAGCATCTCGAACTGGCCTGGCCTCTCGCGTAACCTTGCGGCATGCGCATCTCGGCGGCCATCGACATCCCCGACTCGGAACTGGTCGAGCGCTTCCTGCGCGCCGACGGGCCCGGCGGGCAACACGTCAACCGCACCGAGAGTGCGGTCGAGCTGCGCTTCGACGTCGCCCATTCGCCATCGCTGCCCGAAGCCGTGCGCGCCCGCGTGCTCGAACGGCGCGATCGGCGCCTGACCGATGCCGGGGTACTGGTGATCCAGGGACGGCGGTTTCGTGATCAGGCGCGCAATCGCGATGACGTGCGCGCGCGCCTCGTCGAGATCATTCGTTCCGAGTTGACGCCACCCAAGAAGCGCGTCGCCACCCGACCCACGCGCGCATCCAAGGAACGTCGCATCGCTGGCAAGAAGCAGCGCGCCACGGTCAAGCGCAACCGCGGGCGCGGCTGGAGCGAGGATTGAACACACCGGACACCACGCCTGCCCGCAGCGCGGCGTTGCCGACGCACCTGCCGCCTGCCATGCCGCAGTTCCGCGAGCGTGCCTATCGGCGTTTTTTCCGCGCCTGGGTGCGCGTGAGCGGCTGGCGGCTCGAAGGCGAACTGCCGGACCTGCCGAAACTGGTGCTGATCGTCGCCCCGCATTCGTCGTGGTGGGACGGCATCTTCGGGCTGCTGTTCAAGGTGGCGCTGGGCGCCGACGTGAAATTCATGGGCAAGCGCGAATTGTTCCGCGCCCCGCTGGGGATGCTGCTGCGCAAACTCGGCGGCATTCCGATCGAACGCCGCGCCGCGCACGACGTGGTCAGCCAGATGGTGGAACGCTTCCAGTCCGCTGAGCGCCTGTGGCTGGGCATCGCCCCCGAAGGCACCCGCAAGGCCGTGTGCAAATGGAAGAGCGGCTTCTGGCACATCGCGCGGCAAGCGAACGTGCCGATCCTGCCGGGCTACTTCGACTATTCGCGCAAGGTGATCGGACTCGGGCCGCTGTTCCAACCGGGCGCAGACATGGACGCCGACCTCGCCGCGCTGCGCGCGTTCTACGCACCCTTCCACGGCAAGTACCGCAAGGTGTGACCGGCCGGCACGCAGCCCTCAGCCCACGCCCATCCCGTAGGGATCGTCCTGCGGCAGCTCGGTGCCGCTGGCGCCTTCGGCCAGCCTGATCTTGAGCGCAAGACCATCACGCGAGTCGGCCTTCGAGAGCGCCTCCTCGAGTTCGATGACGCCTTCCTTGTACAGCCGGAACAACGACTGGTCGAAGGTCTGCATGCCTTCCTCAAGGCTGCGTTCCATCGCCAGCTTGACTTCGTGGATCTCGCCACGGCGCAGCAGGTCGCGGATGTGCGGCGTATTGATCAGCACCTCGATCGCCGGACGCCGGTGTCCGTCCTTGCCGATCACCAGGCGCTGCGAAATGATCGCCTTCAGGTTCAGCGCCAGGTTCATCAGGATGTTCTTGTGCGCGGCCTCGGGGAAGAAATTGAGGATGCGCTCGATGGTCTGGTCGGCGTTGTTGGAGTGCAACGTCGCGAGGCAGATGTGCCCGGTTTCGGAGAAGCCGATCGCAGCGTCCATGGTGTCGACGTCGCGGATTTCGCCGATCAGGATCACGTCCGGCGCCTCGCGCATCGCGTTCTTCAGCGCCTCGCCGTAGGAATGGGTGTCGAGGCCCACCTCGCGCTGGTTGACGATGGACTTCTTGTGCCGGTGCAGGTATTCGATCGGGTCCTCGATGGTGAGGATGTGCCCGGCGGAATTGCTGTTGCGGTGGTCGATCATCGAGGCCAGCGTGGTCGACTTGCCTGAACCGGTGGCGCCGACCACCAGGATCAGGCCGCGTGGTTCCATGATCAATTTCTTGTAGATCTGCGGCAGCATCAACTCCTCGATCGAGGGGATGTCGCTCTTGATCGCGCGGATCACCAGGCCGACTTCGCCGCGCTGCTTGAAGACGTTGACGCGGAAGCGGCCGACGTCCTTCACGGCCAGCGCCATGTTGTATTCCAGCTCGCGCTCGAACTTCGGCACCGAGCCTTCGTCCATCAGCGAGTAGGCGATCTTCTTGACCATGCCCGACGGCAGCGGCGAGGTACCCAGCGCCACCAGCTTGCCTTCGATCTTGATGTGCACGGGCGTGCCGGTGGACAGGAACATGTCCGACGCGCCGCGGTCCATCATCAACTTGAGGAAGTACCCGATATCCATCGTTCGATCCTTGGTCCGGAGATGCCGCGGCCCCTTCCGCGGCGTTGCAAAGCCGAAATGGTACGCCGACAATGCGGCCATCACCCAGATGATGTTTATGACACGCATGCGCGCAAAAATCCATGCCCTCGGCTTTGTCGGCCTTGCCGCACTCGCGGCAACGCTGGCCAGCTGCGTGACCGCGCCGCCACCAGTCCAGCTGATGGACCGGGCGCAGTCGGAAATCCACGCGGCCCGCGCCGCCGGCGCTGCCACCACCGCGCCCGAGGTGCTGGGCGAGGCCGAACGGCGACTGGCGGCGGCCCAGCAGTTCGCCGCCAGCAAGAGTTACGGCAAGGCGACCGCGAGTGCCGAAGAGGCCGAAGCCGCCGCTGCGACGGCGCATGCGCGTGCCCAACTGGCACAGTTGAACCAGCAGATCAACGAAAAGACCACCTTGAACCAGCAGCTGCAGGCCGATCTGGAACGTCGCCAAGCCGCCGCGGCTGCCGCGCAGCAGGCGGCGATGGCGCCGCTGCCCGCGCCAGCCGGCTCCACGGCACTGCCCGCCGCGGGCTCTTCGGCAGCCCCGCCAGCCGCGGGTTCTTCGGCCGGCAACAGCGCCCCGGTGACCCTGCCCTCGATCCAGTTGGGCCAGCCAAGCGTGCCAGCGCCTGCGGCACCAGCATCGGCCGCCAGCGCGGGAGGCCAGCCATGATGCGCCGTATCGCCATCGCTTGCGCGCTGCTGGGCATGCTCGCCATCGCAGCACCGTCCGTGCAGGCCGCGAAACCGGACCCCGACGTGGTTCGCCTGTCGGCGCAGATCGAGAAGCTGGCCGCCGATCCGGTGCTCGGCCAATACGCGTTGGCGCAGCGCACCCTCGCGCGCAACGCCATCACCGACCTCCAGAACGCCGGCTACCGCAGCCGCGATCACGCCCGTTTCATGGCCGAACAGCGGGTGGCCCTGGCCGAAGCCTCCGCCAAGGTTGCGGCCGACCAGGCCACGCTCGACCAGCTGCAGAGCGAGCACGACCGCATCATGCTGGAGGCCAGCCAGGCCGATGCCGCGGCGGCACGCGCCGAACTGGCCCGCCAGCGCCTGCAATACCAGGCGGCGGTGGAGCAAGCCCAGATGGCACAGGCGCAGGGCGCGCAGGCGGCACAACAAGCCCAACAGGCGCAAGCCGAGGCGACGCAGGCCAAGAAGCTGGCTGCAGCCCAGGCCCGCGCCGCCAAGCTGGCACGCAAGGAGGCGCAACTGGCCGAGGCTGCGACGCGCGCGCTGCAAGGCGGCGGCAGTACAGCATCGTCTGGCGGGCACGCCGCCAGCCTGCACCTGTCGACATCCTCGTTCGGACAAGCATCCGACGACCTGACCCGTTCCGGCCGCCGCAGGGTTGCCGATTTCGCCCGCGCCCACGCCAACCAGAAAATCGTGATCGAACCGCGCGGCGCGCGCGATGATCGCGTGCTTGCTGGACGTCGCGCGGTGGCGGTGGAAGCGGCACTGGAAGCCGCCGGCGCCAGCAAGGTATCGATCCGGCCGGTCGCGCACGCCGCCAAGGGTGCCGACGTCGAAATTCGCGCCGAATAGCGCGCAATCGGGTCTCACTTCCGGGCAAGCCACCGCTGTGCTGACGGCGGTCCGCGCCGCACCGAGCGGCTGCCGCCCGGAGCCTGCCGACCGCCCTGGTCGAGCCGTGCGGTGTTCAGCTTTATTAATATATAAATCAGCAAGTTGTGGCGATTTCGTGGCAATGCTAGCGATCCACCACCCGAGGCTTGCCAAGCCCCGCTGACCGGAGTAGGGTCGACCTTGAGACCGGCCTCCACGCCGGTCCCGAGGCGCCACCGCATGAACCCCTTTCCATTCCCGTCTCCATGCACCGCAAGCGCGGCGCGTGGAGGTGGGTTCGTGCGCGCCGCAATCCGTCAAGCGTCGTCAACGCAAGAGGAGGCTGCTCCATGTTCGAACAACAGCAGAAAGACCACATAGCCGCAGTGATGAAGGCGAATCCCGAGTTTCGCCGCCTTTATCAATACCATCAGGAGCTGGACAGCAAGGTGCATGATGCGGAACTCGGAGTCCTGCCGATGCATGAGAACCAGTTGCACGGCATGAAGAAGGAAAAACTGCTGCTCAAGGACCGCCTGACCCGAATGTGGAGCGAAATCGGCACCGCGTAAGGTTCGCCACAACCCGAAGAATTCTTGGCCGGCCCGCTTGATGCGGGCCGGTTTGTAGGTGGGGCCATGACCTGCAAGGCGATTGCAGCGACAATCGCGGCATCATGACCATGACCACCTCCGTCGTCCTGTGCACGTACAACGGTGCACGCTTCCTGCCCGCGCAGTGGGCGAGTGTGCTCGCGCAATCGCGCCTGCCCGACGAGATCGTGGTGCACGACGATGCCTCGACGGATGCGACGCCGACGTTGCTGGAGCACCTGGCGGCCGACGCACGCGCGCGCGGGATCGTCGTGAAACTCTGCGGCAACGAACACAATGTTGGATACGTCGCCAACTTTCAGGCGGCGTTGCAGGAAGCGTCGGGCGATGTGGTGATCCTCTGCGACCAGGACGATGTCTGGCACCCGCGCAAACTTGGTTCGCAACTGGCCGCGTTCGAACGGCGGCCCAATCTGCTGTTGCTGTGCAGCGATGCCCGCCGCACCGGCGAAGATGGCAGCGACCTCGGGCCATCGCTGTTCGACGTCCTGCGCCTGACGCGCGCCGAGCAGCGCCGCATCCACGCCGGGCGCGGTTTCGAGGTCCTGCTGCGGCGAAGCATGGCGACCGGCGCCACGGTGGCGTTGCGACGTACCCTGCTGGCCACCGCGCTGCCGGTGCCGCCAGGCTGGGTGCACGACGAGTGGCTGGCCATCATCGCCGCGGCACTGGATGGATTCGATTGCCTGGACTTTGCCCTGGTCGACTACCGCCAACACACGCAAAACCAGATTGGCATGCCCAGGCGTGGCCTGCGCGACCGCGTGGCCGGGTTGCTGGATCCGCGCGCAGCGACGATCGACCGGCTGGTCGCACGCGACGAATGGCTGCTGCGGCGGCTGGAGCAGCTGGAAGGAAACGTGCCGGTAGCCTGGCGGCATGCTGCGCAGCGGAAACTCGCACACCTGCGGGCACGGCAGGCGATTTCCGGTGCGCCGTGGTCGCGCCTGGGCCCCGTGCTGCGCGAGTCGGTCAACGGCCGCTACCGGCGATTCGGCAGCGGCTGGCGATCGGGATTGCGGGACCTCGTACGGCGCCGTTGAACCCGGCTCAGGTTGCCGCCGGTACCATGTACGTTTTCCGGAGCCCGCGCCGGCATGTCGCGACCCGGAATCCCCCAAGCCTGCCCTGGAGCGGACATGGTTGTCGACAGCGTCCTCGATCTGATCGGCCACACGCCGATGTTGCGCGTGAAGCGGCTGGATACCGGCCCCTGCGAGCTGTTCCTGAAACTCGAATCGGCCAATCCCGGCGGCTCGATCAAGGACCGCATCGGCCTGTCGATGATCGAAGGCGCCGAGCGCGCCGGCAAGATCAAGCCCGGTGCGACCCTGGTCGAAGGCACCGCCGGCAACACCGGCCTCGGCCTCGCGCTGGTCGCGCAGGCCAAGGGCTACAAGCTCATCCTCGTCGTGCCCGACAAGATGAGCCGCGAGAAGATCTTCAACCTGAAGGCCATGGGCGCCGAGGTGATGCTGACTCGCTCGGACGTCGCCAAGGGCCACCCCGAGTATTACCAGGACCTCGCCGCCAGCATCGCCGAGAAGACGCCCGGCGCGTATTTCATCAACCAGTTCGGCAACCCGGACAATCCCGCGGCGCACGCGGCAACCACCGGCCCGGAAATCCTCGAACAGCTGGACGGTCGCGTGGACGCGATCGTGTTCGGTTGCGGCTCGTCCGGCACCATGACCGGCTTGTCGCGATTCTTCGCCGAACATTCGCCGGACACGCAATTGATCCTCGCCGACCCGGTCGGATCGATCCTCGCGCAATACATCAACGAAGGCACGCTCTCGACCAAGAGCGCCTCGTGGATGGTGGAAGGCATCGGCGAGGATTTCCTGCCGAGCATCAGCGACTTTTCGCGGGTGCAGAAGGCGTACCCGATCAGCGACAAGGAGAGCTTCCTCACCGCCCGCGAGCTGCTGGCGAAGGAAGGCGTGCTGGGCGGCTCGTCCACCGGCACCCTGCTGGCCGCGGCGTTGAAATACTGCCGCGAGCAGACCGAGCCCAGGCGCGTGGTGACCCTGGTGTGCGACACCGGCAACAAGTACCTGTCGAAGCTCTACAACGACTACTGGATGCTGGACAACGGCTTCCTCGAACGAAAGCCGACCGGCGACCTGCGCGACCTGATCATGCGCCCCTACGCGCAGCGCGACACCGTGGTGGTGAAGCCCGACGACATGCTGGTGACCGCCTACAACCGCATGAAGTTGTACGACGTGTCACAACTGCCGGTGCTCGATGGCGAAAAGATCCTCGGCATCGTCGATGAATCCGATTTGCTGGTGCACGTCTATGGCGACGAGGAGCGCTTCCGCGACCCGGTCTCCGCCGCGATGATCAAGAAGCTGCAAACGCTCGAGGTCAAGGCGCCGATCGAAGACCTGTTGCCGATCTTCGAACACGACCGCGTCGCGATCGTGATGGACGGCGAGAAGTTCTTCGGCCTCATCACCCGCATCGACCTTTTGAACTACCTGCGCCGCCGCGTGGCCTGAACTGCAACTTTTACGATCGGATTGAAAACTTCCATGCCTGCCAAGAAATCCTCCAGCCTCGCCCTCGCCACCCGCGCGATCCACGCCGGGCAATCCCCCGATCCCTCGACCGGCGCGATCATGACGCCGATCTTCCAAACCTCCACCTACGTGCAGAAGAGCCCCGGCGTGCACCAGGGCTACGAATATTCGCGCAGCCACAATCCCACGCGCTTTGCCTGGGAGCGCTGCGTCGCCGACCTTGAAGGCGGCAGCGCGGGGTTTGCGTTTGCCTCCGGCCTCGCGGCGATCGCGACCGTGCTGGAGTTGAATGATTCCGGCAGCCACGTCATCGCGATGGACGACCTCTACGGCGGCAGCTATCGGCTGTTCGAGAAGGTGCGCCGTCGCAGCGCAGGCATCGATTTCAGTTTCGTCGATCTCAACGACAGCGACGCGCTGAAGGCCGCGTTGAAGCCCAACACGCGGATGATCTGGGCCGAGACGCCGACCAATCCGCTGCTGAAGCTGGTGGATCTCAGGAAGGTCGCCGCGTTCGCGAAAAAACATGGCCTGCTGCTGGCGGTCGACAACACCTTCGCTTCGCCGATGGTGCAGCGCCCGCTGGAACTCGGCGCCGACATCGTGGTGCACTCGGCGACCAAATACTTGAACGGCCATTCCGACATGGTCGGCGGCATCGCCGTGGTCGGCGACAAGGCGCTCGCCGAACGCCTGGGCTTCCTGCAGAACTCGGTCGGTGCGGTGGCCGGCCCGTTCGATTCGTTCCTCGCGCTGCGCGGTTTGAAGACGCTGGCACTGCGCATGCAGGCGCATTGCGCGGGCGCGCTGGAACTCGCGCGCTGGCTGGAAAAGCATCCGGCCGTCGAGCGCGTGATCTACCCGGGACTCAAGTCGCACCCGCAACACGCGCTGGCGCGGCGGCAGATGCACGGCTTCGGCGGCATCGTCACGATCGAGGTGAAGGGTGGCCTGAAGAAAGCGCGCCGCATGCTGGAACGCTGCCACCTGTTCGCGCTGGCCGAATCGCTGGGCGGCGTCGAAAGCCTGATCGAACATCCCGCCATCATGACCCACGCCTCGGTGCCTGCCGCCAACCGCAGGCGGCTCGGCATCAGCGACGGCCTGATCCGCTTGTCGGTGGGCGTCGAAGACGTCGGCGACTTGCGCGACGAGCTGGCGCGCGCACTGGCCTGACGGCGCGCACGTGTCCACCCCACCCTCCACGGCCAGCGTGCAGACCGCCACCAGTCGGCACGCGGTGTCGCCGCGCGCCCTGCTGGCCAGCGCCTGGCGCTACCGTGCGCTGATCGTGCAGATGGCGCGTCGCGACGTGGTGGGTCGCTATCGCGGATCGTTCGTCGGCCTGCTGTGGTCGTTCTTCAATCCGCTGTTGATGCTGGCCATCTATACCTTCGTGTTCGGCGTGATCTTCAATTCGCACTGGTCGAAGAAGGATGTCGGGCACTTCGGGTTCGCAGTGATCCTGTTCGCTGGCCTGAACATCAATTCGCTGTTCGCCGAGTGTGCCAACCGTGCCTCGACACTCGTCATCGAAAACGCGAACTTCGTCAAGAAGGTGGTGTTCCCGCTGGATACGCTGGCCTGGAGCACGGTGGGATCAGCGCTGTTCCACCTGTTCGTGTCGACCATCGTGCTGCTGCTGTTCTTGCTGATCGTGCAAGGGTCGGTGCCGTGGACCGTGGTGCTGTTCCCCGTCGTCACCGCGGCCTTCCTGCCTTTCGTGCTGGGCACGATCTGGCTGATCAGCGCGCTCGGGGTGTTCCTGCGTGACCTCAAGCAGGTCATGGGCATCGTGACCGCGGCATTGATGTTCCTGGCGCCGATCTTTTACCCGCTGGCGCTGATTCCGCCCGGGTACCGCCGCTGGGTGTACCTGAATCCGTTGACGGTGATCGTCGAGGCCTCGCGCGACGTGCTGGTCTGGGGCACGCTGCCGGACTGGTGGCAGCTGGGTGTCTACGCCGCGCTCGGTTGCCTGTTCGCGTGGGCCGCGTTTGCGTGGTTCGAACTGGCGCGCCGGGGATTCGCCGATGTCCTCTGAGCCGGTGGTGATCGCCGCCCAGTCCTTGGGCAAGCGCTACAACATCTACACCACCCCGGCCGACCGCCTGCGGCAAATGCTGATGCCGCGCCTGCAGCGCCTGGCCGGTCGCCCACCGCGCGAATACTTCCGCGAGTTCTGGGCCCTGCGCGAGGCCAGTTTCACCATCCGGCGCGGCGAAACCATCGGCATCATCGGCCGCAATGGTTCGGGCAAGTCGACCCTGCTGCAGCTGTTGTGCGGCACCTTGCACCCGAGTGCCGGCGAAGTGCACACCTGCGGGCGGATCGCCGCCCTGCTCGAACTCGGCGCCGGTTTCAACCCGGACTTCACCGGCCGGGAGAACGTGTTCCTCAGCGGGTTGCTGTACGGCATCGGCGAGGCCGAATTACGTGCACGCTTCGATTCGATCGCGGCCTTCGCCGACATCGGCGACTTCATCGACCAGCCGGTCAAGACCTACTCCAGCGGCATGTACGTGCGGCTTGCCTTCGCGGTCGCCGCGCATGTCGACGCCGACATCCTGGTGATCGACGAGGCACTCAGCGTCGGCGACGTGGTGTTCACGCAAAAATGCATGCGCTTCCTGCGCCGCTTTCAGGAGCGCGGCACGCTGGTGTTCGTCAGCCACGACACTTCGGCGGTGACCAACCTGTGCCATCGGGCGATCTGGCTGGATGAAGGGCGGGTGCGGATGGACGGCACCGCGCGTGATGTGGTCGAGCATTACCTCGCCATCCAGCACGCCGTCGACCGCGCGCGCCAGGGCGAGCGGGTGGCGGTTCCAGCCGCCAACACCACGCCGAGCACCGGATCCGACGTCGCGGCAGCGGCGGCGTCCGTGGTGGTCGAGATGCCCCGCGACGTCGTCGATCCGCGCCAAACCGCGTTGAATGGCGGCACGCAGCGCAACCTGATCCAGCTGTTCGCCTTCGCGCCACCCGATCCGGATCGCCACTTCGGCGCCGGGGCCGCGCGCATCATCGGCCTGCGCCTGTTGGCAGGCGAAGGCGAAGGGCGCAAGGTGTTCGCTGGTGGCGAACCCGTGGAACTGGTGGTCGAGGCCGAGGCGGTGCAGCCGATCAGCGCGCCGATCATCGGCTTCCACGTCAAGGATCGCCTCGGCCAATTGCTGTTCGGCGACAATACCTACCTGACCCGCATGGAGCGTCCGCTGTCGGTGCCGGCGGGTGCGCGGCTGCGCGCGCGCTTCCGGTTCCGCATGCCGATCCTGCCGAACGGCGATTACTCGGTTGACGCCGCGCTGGCGACCGGCACCCAGGATGACCACACCCAACAGGATTGGGCCTACGACGCGCTGGCATTCCGGGCCACCGAAAGCTCCATGCACCACGGATTGGTAGGCATCCCGATGCATTCCATCGAGCTTGAAATCGGAGACGCTGCAGTATGAAGTTCACTGGCGAGCGCTACATTCCCGGCGAAGGCGGCGACATCCGCCAGGAGCACCTGCACCGCTATGCCTGGTGCCGACATCTCGCCGCGGGCCGCCGGGTATTGGACATCGCCTGTGGCGAAGGCTACGGCAGTGCGATGCTGGCGCAGGTTGCCGTCGCCGTCATGGGTGTCGACATCGCCGAGGAGGCCGTGGCCCATGCCTTGGCCACCTACGGCGCACTGGCGGGGCTCGAATTTCGCGTCGGCGATGCCGCACGGATCCCGCTGGAAGATGCCAGCGTCGATCTGGTGGTGTCGTTCGAGACGATCGAACACCACGCCCGCCACGCCGAGATGCTGAGTGAAATCCGGCGCGTGCTGCGCCCGGACGGCCTGCTGGTGATCTCCTCGCCCAACCGCGACGTCTACGCGGCGCGCGCCGGCTACCACAACGAGTACCACGTCAAGGAACTTGACCTGGCCGAGTTCGACGCAGTGCTGCGGGTGCAGTTCCCGGCCATTCGCTACTTCGGGCAGCGTTTGGCCGTGGGCTCCAGCATTTTCCCGCTGGTACGGGACGCGGCGCCAACGGCGATGCTCGCCGGCTTCACCGACACCGGCAACGACGTGGTCGAGCGCGCGGGTGTGCTGCCGGATCCGATCTACTACATCGCCGTGGCCAGCGAGGACCCGGCGCGGCTGCCGGAGACGCTGGGACCGTCGGTGCTGCAATCTGAAGCCGAAGACCTGTACGACCATCACCTCAAAGTGGCCGCGTGGGCGCGCCAGCTGGATGCCGAGTCCTCGCAGTTGCGCGAACGCTACGCCGAGGCCGTACGCGGTGGTGAGGAAGTGTCGGGCTGGGCCAAGGCAATGCAACACGAGGCCGCGCAGTTGCGCGAGCGCTACGTCGAGGCCGTGCGCGGTGGTGAGGAAGTGTCGGGCTGGGCCAAGGCATTGCAACGCGAGGCCGCGGCAGCCGAAACCGCGCGGCAGGCTGCCGAGCAGCAGGTCGAGACGCAGTCCAGGTGGCTCGCGGAACGCCAGGCGCAGATCGACTCGCTGTCCGGCGAACTGGCCGAACGCGAGCGCCAGATCGAAAACGTTCGCAGTGAGTTGATCGACGCGCGTGGTGAAGTCGTCCGCAGCCGGGCGCGCTTGCGCCAGCTTGAGCAGGACCACACGTTGCTGGAACTCATCAAGGCCAGCCGCTCGTGGCGTTGGACGCGGCCGTGGCGGCTCCTCGCCCGCACCGTGCGGGGCCGAGGGGTCGGCGCCACCGATCGGAAGCAGTTGCGGCGTTGGTTGCGACGACATCGAGGCGCGCCCGCCGAGCATGGCCCGCGGGTGCTGGCGCAACCGCTGGCGGAGGGGCCCGCACACGTCGCGCCGCCGGATACCGCCCGCCTCCCTGCAGCCCCGGCGCCGCAGGCACCGGGCCGCCGCGACTTCTTTTTCTGGGCCGTGATCGACTGGCACTTTCGCATCCAGCGTCCGCAACAGCTCGCCCGCGGGCTGGCGAACGCCGGCCATCGCGTGTTCTATATCTCCAACAATTTCGTCGACGACGCACGGCCAGGTTTCGCGGTCGAACCGCTCGACACCGAGGGTCGCCTGTACCAGGTGCACCTGCACCTGCGCGGTGCGCCGCAGATATACCACGCCGCGCCCGATCCGCAACAACAGGCGCAACTTCGGGCCAGCATCGGCGAACTGTTGGCCTGGACCGACACCCGCGGCTGCGTTTCACTGGTGCAGCACCCGTACTGGCTGGAGGCGGCGCACGTGCTGCCCGGCAGCTGGCTGGCCTACGACTGCATGGACCACCATGGCGGCTTCGCCGACAACGGCGACGGCGTACTGGCGCGCGAGGCCGAGCTGATGCGCGAGGCCGACCTGCTCGTCGTCACCTCGGACTGGTTGTATGAAGAGGCCGGCCGGCACAACCCGCGGCGCCTGATGGTGCGCAACGCCTGCGAGTACGACCACTTTGCCCACGGCAGCGCGCAACCGTTCACCGACGTCCGCGGGCGCAAAGTCATCGGTTACTACGGCGCCATCGCCGAATGGTTCGACCTCGACCTGGTCGAAAAGGTCGCGCGCCGTTTCGCCGACTGCCTGGTCCTGCTGGTGGGCAACGACACGGCTGGCGCACACGAACGACTGGCACACCTCGACAACGTCAAGTTCACGAGCGAGGTGCCATACGCGGAACTGCCGGCCTACCTCGATGGCTTCGATGTCTGCATGCTGCCGTTTCAGGTGATCCCGCTGACACTCGCGACCAACCCGGTGAAGGTCTACGAGTACCTGAGCGCCGGCAAGAATGTGGTATCGGTGGCACTGCCGGAGATTCGCCAGTTCGGCGAGTTGGTGCGCATTGCCGACAACCACGCGGCGTTCCTGGACGCCATCGTCGCGGCGCTGTCCGATCCGCCGAGTGCGCAAGCGATCGAGCGGCGCCAGCGCTTCGCGGCCGAGCAGACCTGGGCGCACCGGGTCGACACCTTGCTGGATGGTATCGCGGCATTGCGCGGCCCCAAGGTCAGCGTGATCGTGGTGACCTACAACAACCTCGAGCTGACCCGGGTGTGCCTGGACAGTCTGGAACGCCTGAGCGACTACGCCAACATGGAGGTGATCGTCGTCGACAACGCCTCGGCCGACGACACTCCGACGTTCCTGTGCGAGTGGGCGGCCGGCCACGCTGATCGCCGGGTGATCCTCAATGACAAGAATCTGGGCTTCGCGGCCGGCAACAACGTCGGCCTCGCCGCGGCCAGCGGCGACTACCTGGTGATGCTGAACAACGACACCCATGTCACGCCGGGTTGGGCCCAGACCCTGATGGCGCACCTGCGTCGCGATGCCGGCCTCGGCATGATCGGCCCTGTCACCAACAACATCGGCAACGAGGCGCGTATCGAAATCGAATACGCCGACATGCAGGACATGCTCGCGCGCGCGGCGGCGTACACCGCCCACCACGCTGGACAGGAAGTCCCGCTGCGCACCGCCGCATTCTTCTGCGTGATGATGCCGCGTGCCGTCTACGAAAAAGTCGGACCACTGGACGAAGCGTTCGGCATCGGCTTCTTCGAAGACGACGACTACTGCCGCCGCGTCGAGGCGGCCGGCTGGCGCGTCGCCTGCGCCGAGGACGTATTCATCCACCACCACCTCTCGGCATCGTTCAACAAGCTCAAGCAGGAAAGCCGGCAAGCGCTGTTCGAACGCAACAAGGCCATCTACGAAGCCAAGTGGGGCCCCTGGGTGCCGCACAAGTACCGTGGGCATTGAGATGCGCGGCGACGGCGGTGCAAGCCTTCTTTCGAGGATCGGCGCAGGCTTCGCCAGTCGAACCCTGGCTGATGGACTGGACAGTCGACGCGACAACTTCCTGTTGCTGCGATTCGTCGCGGCCAGTCTGGTGATCTATGGCCACGGATCGGCCATCACCGGCGGCAAAGGCTGGCCCGAGCTGTTTTCCCACCTCGGCTGGGGACACTATTCCGGCGACATCGCCGTCGACATCTTTTTTGTGATCAGCGGCTTCATGGTGACGGGCAGCTTTCTGCGGCGCCGGCATCTGCTGGATTTTCTGTGGGCCCGCGCGCTGC
This sequence comes from Rhodanobacteraceae bacterium, assembly GCA_035701705.1. Taxonomy (GTDB): domain Bacteria; phylum Pseudomonadota; class Gammaproteobacteria; order Xanthomonadales; family Rhodanobacteraceae; genus 66-474. The sequence goes on along the minus strand of DASSRT010000289.1, from coordinate 10,096 downwards.
GCATCTATCCCGCGCTCATCTTCTGCCTGCTCGTTTCGGCGTTCGTGCTCGGCGCGATTTGTACCAGCTTGCCGCTGGCACGTTATTTCGAAGATCCCGCGACGCTGCATTACGTCGTGCAGAACTTCAAGCTGCAGACGACGATGGCGTGGCATCTTCCCGGAGTGTTCACCCACAATCCGATCCGCACCACCGTCAACGGATCCTTGTGGACCTTGCCCGCTGAAATACGCATGTACCTGTGGGTAGGCTTGCTGGGCGCACTGGGGATCCTGGCGCGAAAGTGGCTCGCCAGCGTAGTACTGCTGGCGTTGTTCGTGTGCGGCGTCGTGCAGCCTGACCACTTGCTCTGGATGCCGCTGGCTTCGTTCGTGCGCCTGGGTGGCTATTTTGCCCTGGGTGCGTTCTGCTACCTGCACCGGCAGCACATCAGGGCAGGTTGGCCGATGGTGTCCGCGCTGGTGCTGATTGCCTACAGCGCACGGCATACGCCCGCCTATCCGTATGCGTTCGGCCTTGCACTCGGCGCCTTCGTTTTTGCGTTCGCCTACTGCTTGCCGTGGCATGGGTTCAATCGCTTTGGCGATTACTCGTACGGCATGTATCTCTGGGGATTTCCGGTACAGCAGGCCATCGCGCACTACCATCCCGCGTTGACGCCGATCGAGAACGCCATTCCGGCATTCCTGCTGGCATTGGTACTGGCTGTCCTCTCGTGGCATTTCGTCGAAAAACCGGTTCTGCGCTGGAAGCCATTGCCAGCGAAAGCGGCGGTGAAACTGGGACTGGTACGGCGCAAGCCCGATCCGCACGCCGAGCACCCGGCACCGGTCGCACAGTGACATGGAGATCATTGCCGGGCTTTGGAGAGGGGGCAGGCGTGGGCCGCGAGCCGCACCGCGTCGTCGTCAATGGAACGTTGCGCGCGCTGTACGACATCCGCACATGAAGGAACGACAACCCGCTGCACCGACCCAAAAGGTCGGGACCAGCGCGACAACATAAGGAAGACATCCATGGAAAGACGGCACATCCTCTGCATCATCGGCACCCGCCCCGAGGCCATCAAAATGGCACCGGTGGTGCAGGCGCTAGCGCGCGAGTCGTGGGCGCGGGTCACGGTGCTGGCCACCGCGCAACACCGCGACCTGCTCGACCAGGTGTTGTCACTGTTCGACATCGTCCCCGATGTCGATCTCGACATCATGCGTGCGAATCAATCCCTCCCGGAACTGACGGCACGCTTGATTACCGCGCTCGACGCCACGCTCACGCGGTTGGCGCCTGAGGTGATGCTGGTACAGGGCGACACCACCACCGTGATGACCGCGGCACTGGTGGCGTTCTACCGGCGGATCGCCTTCGGCCACGTCGAGGCCGGCCTGCGCACGCACGACCTCGCCAACCCCTTCCCCGAGGAGATGAATCGCGTGGTGGCGGGGCACCTCGCCCGCTGGCACTTCGCCCCCACCGAGCGTTCGCGGCAGAACCTGCTGCGCGAAGGCATCGACGCCGCGCGCATCCACGTCACCGGCAACACCGTGATTGACGCCCTGCTGGACGTGGCGGCGAAGGACTGGCCGCCGACGCTGCCACTCGATCCCGCCCGTCGCCTGGTGCTGGTCACCGCACATCGCCGCGAGAATTTCGGCGAGCCGTTCCGCGCCGTGTGTCGTGCGATCCGCAGGCTTGCCGACCTGCACGAGGACATCGAGATCGTGTATCCCGTGCACCCCAATCCGAACGTGCGCACGGTCACGACCGAGTTGCTGACCGGGCACCCGCGCATCCACCTGTGCCCGCCGCAGGATTACGCGCCGTTCGTGTCGCTGCAAAAGCGCGCGCACCTGATCCTCACCGATTCCGGCGGCGTGCAGGAGGAAGCCCCGGCGCTGGGCAAGCCGGTGCTGGTTCTGCGCAGCGAAACCGAGCGTCCGGAAGCGATGGACGAGGGCGTGGTGCGGCTGGTCGGCACCGACGAGTCGCGCATCGTGGCAGAGGCCACGCGCTTGCTGACGGATCCGGCCGCGTACCGGGCCATGGCGCGGGGCGTGTCGCCGTATGGCGACGGGCACGCCGCAGCACGCATCGTCGGCGTGCTGCGCGATGCGCTGCGGCCCGCAGGATGACAACGCGTCGCATGGTCGCTCGTCGACTGGCCGACGCGTTCACCCGCCGCCTGGCGGGCGCGACCTGCGATGTGCGCTTCGCACTGGATTTCACGTGGCTGTGGACGCGCAGGCAGCTGGGACGACTGCGCCGACTGGCAGGCAAGCCTGGAACGCCGCTGTCCGCCGGGCAATCGCCGCCGCATGACACGGTGTGCGCGACTGGCACACCTGCCCCCGACGACGGCGTGCCGGTCGCGAGCATCATCATTCCGGTGTATGGTCAAAGCGCCGTCACCCGCCGTTGCCTCGACGCCGTGGCTGCGGCACGAACGCGATGCCACTACGAGGTCATCGTGGTCGACGACGGCTCCGCGGACGACACCGTCGCAGTCGTGTCGGCCATCGCTGGTGTACGCCTGCACGCGCTGGGTCGCAACAGCGGATTCGTGCACGCCTGCAACGCCGGCGCGTCGCTCGCACGCGGCGAATACCTGGTGTTCCTCAACAACGACACCGAAGTGCAGGACGACTGGCTCGATGCCTTGCTCAAATGTTTCGACACGCATCCACGCTGCGGTCTCGCCGGTGCGAAGCTGGTGTATCCGGATGGTCGCCTGCAGGAAGCCGGCGGCCTGATATTCCGCGACGGCCGTGCCTTGAACTACGGCCGTGGCGGCGATCCCGCCGACCTGCGCTTCGGGTTCGCGCGTCAGGTCGATTACTGTTCGGGCGCCTGCATCGCGCTGCCCCGGACCCTGTTCGAATCACTGGGTGGCTTCGACACGCGCTACTGCCCCGCCTATTACGAGGACACCGACCTTGCGTTTGCGGTGCGCGAAGCCGGGTATGAGGTGTGGTACCAGCCGCGTGCGCAGGTCATCCACCTGGAAGGCGTCACGGCTGGCACCGATCCCGACGCCGGTGCCAAGCGCCACCAGCAAGCCAATCGCAAGGTATTCGCCGACAAGTGGCGCGAGGCGCTGTTGCGGCAACCCGAGGCAGGCAGCTTGCGGGCCGGCGTGGCGCGCGGCATGACGCACCGTTGCCGCGCGCGCGTACTGGTGATCGATGCCGAAACGCCGGACCCGACGCGGGATTCCGGTTCGGTGCGGGCCACGGCCATGCTGCAGATCCTGCGCAAGCTGGGTTGCCATGTGCAATGCATGCCGGTGTTCGGCGATGCGCGGGGCGGGGCGGTACGGCGCCTGCAGGACGCCGGTGTCGAGATCATCCATGCACCCACCCCGCTGGCACGCCTGCGCTGGTGGCGCGACAACGGCGGCGACCTCGACGTGGTGATCGCCTGTCGTCTGCCGATCGCCCGCGAATGCCTGCCGCTGGCGCGTCGCTACGCCGCGCAAGCGGCCGTCGTTTTCGACACGGTGGACCTGCACTTCCTGCGCCTCGAACGCGCCGCAGCCCTGACCTGCGAACCCGGCGACAAGGCAGCCGCCAGCCGCGCGCGCCGCGCCGAACTGAAGCTGATCGGCCACGCCGATCTGACCCTCGTCGTCAGCGAGTACGAGCGCCAATTGCTCGAACACGCCGCACCCGGCGCGCCGGTGCGGGTGCTCTCCAACATCGAGGACGTGCGCGAATCGGCGGTGCCGTTTGCCGCGCGCCGGGGGCTGTTGTTCCTCGGCAATTTCGGCCACCCGCCGAACGTCGATGCCGCGCGTTGGCTGTGCCGAGAGATCCTGCCGCGGCTGCGCGAGCGATTGCCGGGCGTGGTACTGCATCTGGTCGGCTACGGCAGCAAGACCGCGGTCGGCGAGCTCGCCGGCACCGACGTCGAGGTGCATGGACAGGTTGCAGACCTTGGGCCAATCCTCGACGCGGTACGCGTGGCGCTGGCACCGCTGCGCTACGGCGCCGGAGTCAAGGGCAAGATCAACCGCGCCATGGGCTGCGGCCTGCCGGTGGTGACCACGCCGATCGGCGCGGAGGGGATGGGACTGACGGACCACATGACTGCCCTGATCGCGGCCGATGCCGAGGACTTTGCCCGCGCGACCGCCGAGCTGTATGCCGACGAGCGGCTGTGGCAGGTGTTGTCCGTGGCCGGCCTCGCGCATGTCCGGCAGTGCTTTTCGCTTGATGTCGCAACCCGGACACTGGCGGACGTGCTTGCCTGCCTGCGAGCGGGTTTGTTCATGGACGCATGAACCCGGATCACCGCCGCCGATCGCCCGCTGCGAACCGGACTCGGCTTTTTTCAATCCAGACAGGTCACCGCTGATGAACACACTCATGAAATCATTGCTCCGCGACGACAACGCCAAGGCGACCCTGGTTCGCGTGTTGTTGATGACGGTGGCCAGCGTCGCGCTGGTGGTCTGCCTCGATCCCGCACTCCAAAGTTGGCAGGCCCTCGCCCTGATATGGCGCAACGCGCTTCCGGTACTGCTGGTGATGCTGTTCGTTTATGCATTGTCTGCGCGCACCTTGTTTGCGATCTGGATGACACTGGTCCTGACCTGGCTGCTGTTCACCGTCAACACGATCAAGGTCGCCAACATGAACATGCCCCTGATGCCGGGGGACCTCGTGTTGGTCCACCAGATCCTGCACAACCTTGGCTTCTTCGAGCATTACACCGTCCACGGCATCGTGGGCGTCATCGCGCTCGCGATATTCCTGCTGGTGTCGTGGGGACTCTGGCGCATCGAGCGACACGGTTCGCGCCCATCATGGGTCACGCGCACGCTGTGGGTCATCGTGCCGGCTGTCTTCGTGTACACGATGTTTGCCGGAGTACGGCCGTGGCCGTCAATCTACTCAGACCAGGCGTTGGCCGGCTTCCAGCTGTGGGATCCGGCCAAGAGCGTCGACCAATCCGGCCTCGTGGCCGGTCTGGTGCGCATGTCCCAGGAGTATGCGGTCAAGATTCCCAAGGCTGACAAGGCGGTGGTGCGCAAATTCGCCGACAAACACGCCGACGCCATCGCCACGCGCGCCGCGCGGCAGGTGCCCAAGGATCGTCCCGACATCGTGGTGGTGCAGAGCGAAGCGTTTTTTGATCCAGGGATCATGAAGCAGATCGACTATGGGCAGTTCGATCCCAACTTCAGCAAACTGTCCAGGACCGGCATCAGCGGCGCCTTGACCACGCCGGCCTACGGCGGAGGCACCATCCGTACCGAATTTGAAACATTGACGGGGTACCCGATGGGTGCGTTCCCGTCGATCGTGTACCCCTACTACGGACTGGCGTCGCGATGGATGCCGTCGGTACCCACGAGGCTGGTCGGCATGGGGTATTCGACCACGCTGTTCCATCCGTTCCTGTCGGAGTTCTGGGATCGGGGCGAGGTGATGCCGCAGCTCGGGTTCCAGAAGATGTACTTCGAAAGTGCCTTTCACGGCGTCAAGCGCGCAGGCTTGTACGTTTCGGATCAGGGTCTGTTCGATTTCGTGCTCGACCATCTCAAGGATGATGCGGGACGTCCGCAATTCGTGATGGTCATCACCATGGAAAACCATGGCCCGTGGGAGCGCGATCCCGGCCAGCTCGCATCGATCCTGCAGGGACATCCCCTGCCGACGGGCCTTTCACCGCAGGGTACCCGCGAGATGCGCTACTACCTGTCGCACCTCGTGAACGGCGATGCCGCACTGGGCAACTTTGCCAAGCGCCTGCTCGCGCGCAAACACTGGACGATCCTCGTCTTCTACGGCGACCACCTGCCGGCGCTGGATGCCGCGTTCAAGGATGTCGGCTTCGACGATGGTGGCAACCACAGTGACGAACACACCCGCTACATGCTGCTGTCCAACCGGCCGCTGCAACCACGCACACTCAATCTGGACGCTTATCAGTTGCCCGGTTTGCTGTTCGATACCGCGGGCCTGCCCATGAATGGCTACCTGGCTTTTGACGGTGCGGTGCGTCAGGCCGAGGTGCAGGATCACTTTCAAGACAACGCTTCACTCGGCCAGGTCCTGTACAACGCGGCCAGACTGGAAGTGGCGTGCCGAAGCAGGATCACCTTCGCGGGGACATGCGGACCCAGGCAACACCCTGCCGTGCGCAGGCCGACGATCGTCGGCACCGGCAATGCCGCGCCCGGCCCCGCCGTGCCCGCCCCCTCCGTCACCGGTGCCTGCGCGAACGGCTCCTGTGCGAACGGGGAGTTGAGCGTGGTGCCGGCGAAGGACGTTGCGTGCGATGCGCGGTCCGCGCCACACGCGGCAGAGGTCACATGGAACGCCTCCGGCCCCGGGGATCGCACGGTACGCATCTGGATCCACAATCCGGGAACGCAGGGCGCGCCGACCCTGTGGACCGAGCAGCCACGCAGCGGCTCCGCCCGCACCGGTCCGTGGGTGATGCCAGGCACGGTCATCATCCTCACCGGCGCCGCGAGTGGCCGGAAGTTGTCCGCGCTGACCGTGCAAGACCATCCCTGTGCCTCGGCCGCACCCTGAGCACGCCACGGCAGGTCTGAGGTTTTCGGTCACCCGCGACGGCGGCTGCGGAAGGCGAGGTGATCTCGCCATTCGGCCGGGTGATTGCGGAAGCGGCCTCAGGCCCTGCCGTACACGTCTTCCAACCGCACGATGTCGTCCTCGCCGAGATAGCTGCCGGACTGCACTTCGATCAGTTCCAGCGGCGTCTTGCCGGGATTGCGCAGGCGGTGCACGGCGCCCAGCGGCAGGAACGTGCTTTCATTCTCGGCGAGCAGGAACACTTCCTCGTTGCGGGTCACCTCGGCGGTGCCGGACACGATCACCCAGTGTTCGGCGCGGTGGTGGTGTTTCTGGAGGCTGAGCGCGGCACCCGGTTTCACGGTGATGCGCTTGACCTGGAAACGCTCGCCCGCGTCGATCGAGTCGTAGCTGCCCCAGGGCCGATATACCTTGCGGTGGAACATGTGCTCCTGGCGGCCAGCCGCCTTGATGCGGTCGACCAGCTGTTTGACGTCCTGCACGCGCGCACGCGGCGCCACCAGCACGGCGTCGGGCGTGTCCACGATCACGACATCTTCGAGTCCGAGCGCGGCGACGAGGCGCCGTTCGCTGCCGCGCACCAAGCAATTGTGGCTGTCGATGGCGATCACGTCGCCTTCCAGCCGGTTGCCGTCCTGGTCACGCACAGAGGCCGCCCACAAGGCGTCCCACGAACCGATGTCGCTCCAGTCGCAGCTCACCGGCACCACCGCGGCGCGCGAGGTTTTTTCCATCACCGCGTAGTCGATCGAGTCACCGGGCGAAGCGGCGAAGGCGTCCTTGTCGACGCGCACGAAATCAAGGTCGCGTTTCGCGGCAGCGAATGCGGCCTGGCTGGCCACGTGCATCGCCGGCGCATGCAGCTCGAGTTCTTCGAGGAAACGCGCGGCCTGGAACAGGAACATGCCGGAGTTCCATTCGTAATCGCCGGCGTCGAGATAGCTGGCGGCGGTCGCGGCATCCGGCTTTTCGACGAACTGCGCCACGCGGAATCCGGATTCGCCAAGCGCCTCGCCACGCTTGATGTAGCCGAAGCCGGTCTCCGGCGCCTCGGGGCGGATGCCGAACGTGACCAGCCAGCCCTGCTCCGCCAGCGGCAATGCGCGCTGCACGGCGTCGGCAAAACTTGCGGTGTCGCCGATCAGATGGTCGGCCGGCAGCACCAGCAGCGTGGCATCGGGATGCTGCGCCCGCGCCTGCCATGCCGCCAGCGCAATCGCCGGCGCCGTATTGCGCGGTACGGGTTCGAGCAGGATCGACGCGCCGTCGACGCCCGCGCCACGCAATTGTTCGGCGACGAGGAAGCGATGTTCGTCGCTGCACACCACCACCGGCGGCGCGACCGCGGCGAGCGCGCGGGTGCGCGCCAGCGTTTGCTGGAACAGGGTGGTGTCGCCGCGCAACGCGAGGAACTGCTTGGGCAGGTTCTTGCGCGACAGCGGCCACAACCGGGTGCCGCTGCCGCCGCTCAGGATCGCCGGCACCAGCGTGGTGGTCATGTGCTCAACTCGTCGCGCAGGGCCGCGTAGAGATCCAGCGCCCCGGGGTTTGCCAGCGCGTCGGTGTTTTTCACGGCCTCGCCGTGGATCACCGCGCGTACCGCCAGTTCGGAAATCTTGCCGGAGATCGTGCGCGGGATGTCGGCGACCTGCAGGATCTTCGCCGGCACATGCCGCGGGGTGGTGTTGGCGCGGATCTGCTGCCGGATCCGCTCGCGCAGGGCATCGTCCAGCTGCAGCGCGTCACGCAGGCGCACGAACAACACCACGCGTTCGTCACCCTGCCAATGCTGGCCGACGGCCACGGATTCGAGGATCTCGGGCAGTTGCTCGACTTGCCGGTAGATTTCCGCGGTGCCGATGCGCACGCCGCCGGGATTGAGCGTGGCATCGGAGCGACCGTAGATGATGATGCCTTCGTGCGCGGTCAGTTCGGCGCGGTCGCCGTGGCACCACACGCCCGGCACTTTCGAGAAATACGCGGCGTGGTATTTCGCACCATCCGGATCGTTCCAGAAACCCACCGGCATCGACGGGAACGGTGCCGCGCAGGCAAGTTCGCCCGGCTGCTCGCGCACCGGCTGGCCATCCTCGCCCAGCACCTGCACCTTCAAGCCCAGGCCGCGGCACTGCAATTCACCGCGATACACCGGCAGCAGCGGATTGCCCAGCGCGAAGCAGGAAATGATGTCGGTGCCGCCCGAGATCGACGCCAGCAGCACGCGTTCCTTCACGTCGCGATAGACATAGTCGAAACTCTCCGGCGCCAGCGGCGAGCCGGTCGAGAGGATGGTCTTCAGCGCATGCAGCTTGTGGGTTTCGCGCGGCTTCACGCCCATCTTGGCGGTGGCGTCCAGCCATTTGGCGCTGGTGCCGAAGATGCTGATGCCGACTTCGTCGGCGAGGTTCCACAACACGTTGCCGTCCGGATAGGTCGGCGAACCGTCGTACAACACCACCGTGGCGCCGACCGCCAGCGACGACACCAGCCAGTTCCACATCATCCAGCCGCAGGTGGTGTAGTAGAAGATCCGGTCTTCGCGCTTCAAATCGGTATGCAGCACCAGTTCCTTCAAGTGCTGCAGCAGGGTGCCACCGGCGCCATGCACGATGCACTTCGGCTTGCCGGTGGTGCCCGAGGAATACATGATGTACAGCGGATGCTCGAACGGCATCGAGGCGAACTCGAGCGGGTAGTCGCCGCTGCCCGCGAAGTCGTTCCACGCCACCGCATCGCGCAACCCGTCGAGCTGCAGCGGCTCGCCCGAATACGCGATCACCACGCATTTTTCGATCGAGGGAATTGCGGCCAGCACCTCGCGCACCTTGGCAAGGCAATCGTGGCGCTTGCCGTGGTACGGGTAGGCGTCGGCGCAGAACAACACCTTCGGCTCGATCTGGCCGAAGCGGTCGACGATGCCGTTGACACCGAAATCGGGCGATGCCGACGACCACACCGCGCCCAGCGACGTCGCGGCCAGCATCGCGATGATGGTTTCCGGCAGATTCGGCAGGAAGCCCGCGACCCGATCCCCGGGTTGCACGCCCGCGGCCTTCAAGGCGTGCGCGATGCGCCCGACTTCGCCGTGCAGCTGCGCGTAGGTGAGTTCGCGCTGGTGGCCCCATTCGTTGCTGAAAACCAGCGCGAGCTTGTCGTCCTTGAAGCGCAGCAGGTTCTGCGCGAAATTGAGCTTGACGTTCGGAAACCAGTGCGCGCCGGGCATCTTGTCGCCATCGACTACCGCCGGCTCGAACTCGCCGTTGGCGCGGATGCCGCAGAATTCCCACACCAGCTGCCAGAACTTCGCCGCGCGATTGACCGAGAATTCATACAAGGGCGCGTAACTGCCGATGTCGGCGTTGCCGGTGGCATCATGTACGAAGCGCACGAACCGGTGCAGGTTGGCGCGTTCCCGGCGTTCGGGGCTGGGGGTCCACACGGGTTCATTCATTTCCGGTCTCCATCCCGCGTGTGTGTGGCACGGGTCTTCCAGTCCAAGATAGCAACAACGGCACCCGCCGGGAAACCGGCGGCAC
>DASSRT010000288.1:0-7626 GCA_035701705.1 Rhodanobacteraceae bacterium | reverse complement strand
CCAACCCTGTCCGGCTTGGGCAGCATGCAACCATTCGGCATCGGTTGGCAAACGGTAGGTGTATCCGGTGACCTGCGTCAACCATGCCGCGTAACCCTTGGCCGCGGCGAGGCCGATGTCGGCCACCGGCAGGCTGGCGCTGCCGCCCTTGGCGGCGCACTGATGGGTCACGGCACAGTACTTGTCGAATTCGCCGACCGTGACCTCGGTGCGCGTCATCGCGAATGGCGCACCACCGCCCACGCCGGGGACCACCACCAGCGCCGGTCCATACCCTGACCCGATGCGGTCGGCGCAAATGCGGCCATGCCCGGCCATGCCCGGACGTGCGCAGGGATCGGCGGTGGCCGCTGGCGGCGCCACGACGCCCGGAGTCGGCGTGATCGGCCGCACCGTCGCCACCATCGGTGCCGACGCATGCGGCGTGGCCGATGCCTGCGGTGCCGCCGATGCAACCGGCGCGGCTGCTGCGGTCGCGACGCTCGGCTTCAGCGAGTCCAGCAACTTGGCAAACGATCCGCCGGGCAATTCGCCGTGCGCCGTCAGGGACTTCTGCAGCGAGTCCACGCCATCGGCATCGCTGCGGTCGAGCGTAGCCAGGCGCTTGCGCAATTGGTCGATATCGCTCGCGCTCACCGATTTGCTGCGCGCCTGCATCAGGTCGGCAACGAAATCCATGCGCGAGCGCGCGGCGCGCAGATCCTTGTTCTGACCCACCACGCGCGCACCCTTGTCCAGGGCGTCCGCGGCCGACCGGTATTTGCCGCGCTCCGCGAAGGCAATCGACTGGCCAATGTAGGTCTCCGCCAGCAGTTGCGGACCATCCGCCTTCAGGAACGGATTGTCGGGCTGCAGCGCGCGGATCCGCGCCAGCGATTCGGTGGCCTTGTCGACATCGTGTGCCGCCGCCGCGCTCTTCAGCGACTGGATGCGCGAAGCCACTTCTGCCGCCGCACTCTCGGCCGCCAGTTGCGCCTGCTGTTGTTGCTGCATCGCCGCCAGGCGGTCGCGTTGCACGAGCAGCGGTTTGGAGTCCGGGGTGTAGGTGAGCGCCATCGCGACCATGGATGACGCCTGCTGGATCTGCGCCGGCGTGGTGGCGCCGGCTGCTTGCCCGGCCACGGCTTCCGGCAATTTCTGCAGCAGCTGCTGGGTCGGCGGCGCATGATCGTCATGCAGCGCCTTCAAGCTGCCCGCGACCGCAGCTTGCCACTCCGGCGCCAGCGATGGACTGGCCAGCAATTTGCCCAGCGCCGCGCGCGCTTCCGGCACGCTTTGTTCCGTGGCGGTGATGCGTGCGGCGGCCGCCGCCGCGTGGGTGAGCGTGGCGAGCTGCGTCGCGCGTTGCTGCAAACGCGGCGATTTCGGGAACAGCCGCGTCGCCAGCGCCAGCTGTTGCTTCGCCTGATCGAGCTTGCCGGCGTCGAGTGACTGGCCGATGGCGATGTCGTACTTCAACTTCAACTCGGCGTTGTCGAGCAGGGCGCTGTTGGGATCGATCGCGCGGATGGCGTCCAGCGTTTCAACGACATTGTCGGGCTGGTTCTGGAACAAGGCGCCGGCCGCGGTGCGGTCGCTCAATTGCGTATCCAGCGTGTTCAACTGGCCGTTGCGTTCCTGATCGATCGCGCTGCGGCGTGCGTCCAGTTGTGGCGAATACAGGCGCAACTGGTCGCGGATGGAAAACACGTGCTGTACGGCAGTGTAGTTGTAGCGTTTTTTGGCCGGGTCCCAGTAGTTGCCGAGGCGGCCAAGCAGGAAGGCGGCGATCACGTCGCTGTGCTTGGTGACGACGTTGCTTTCCTCGTCGCCGAGTCCGGTCAGCGCTGCCAGTGCCTGATCCTCATTGCTGTAATGCTGCGGGTTGCTGGGCTCGAAGCGGCTGACCACTTCGTTGACATGGCGGGCGCCAAGATAGCGGCTGATGCCGTAACCGCCGCCGGCCAGCACCACGGCCGCGATCGCGCCATAGATCAGCAGCGGGCGCGCGCGTTCGCGCCAGCTCACGTGGCGCAAGCCATCGATCACCTGCAACGCGCTTTGCAGGCGATGCTCGTTGTGGAAAGCCACGGCGTCGGCAAGGGTCTTGTTCTGCCGCGCGGTCAGGCCGCGCACGACCGGCGGCTTGCGGCCTTCCTTCAACGCCACCTCGGCGCTGACCTTGTCGAACGGATGCTTGCCGGTCAGCAACTCGTAGACCACGCAACCGTAGGCGTAGATGTCGTCGCTGGGCCGCGGATCGGCACCGCGCAGCATTTCGAGGCTGGCGTAGGCCGGCGTCAACGCGCCCAGCGTGCTGGCGTCGAACACCGTCTGCTCGCCGGCGGTCTCGACGAATTTGCCGGCGCGCGCGATGCCGAAGTCGAACACCTTGGCGACACCGTCCTTGGTCACCATCACGTTGCCGGGCTTGAAGTCGGAATGCACCACGCCCGCCGAGTGCGCGCGCTTCAGTGCCCAGCCCATGCCCTCGATCAGCGGCCGCGCCTTCGCCAGCGGCCAGCCGTCGTAGGCATCCTCGCGAATGAGTGCCTTGAGGCTCTTGCCGTCGATGTACTCCATCGTCATGAAGACGATGGTGCGGTCCTTGTCGAAGTCGTAGACGCGCACGATGTTGTCGTGCGCGAGCTGCTGCGAGCGGCGCGATTCGCGCTGCAACGCGATCAGCGAATCGGGATGTTTGCGGAACTCGTCGTTCAACACCTTCACCGCGACGTAGGGGTCGCGGTCGCGCGCTTCCACCTTGCGCTCGTCGCGGGCGAGGTACACCACGCCCATGCCGCCACGCCCGAGCTCGCGTTCGAGCAGGAAGCGGCCCTTCAGCAGCATGCCGACGGTGGCGTACTCACCGGCTTCGCTATCCGCCATGCGTTGCCAGGCGGTGGTGTTCAGGCTGCTCGACGAAAACGTGCCGCCGGTGCCGGTGCCGGTCCCGGTGGACTGCGTTTGCGCAGGATGCGACGGCGGTTGCACCACGGTCGCCGCGTCGCCGGCCACATCGCCGGATGGCCGCGGACGTACCACCGTGCCGTCCTCGTCCGGCGGCGGGCTGGGGGCAGTGGGCTCGCGGTCACCGGTCGTGTCGGTGTGAGTTGGGGTTGCGGCGGTGCGCGGCGTGGCCGTGAAAACGTGGGTGACGTCTTCATCCGGCGCGCTGGCCTGCGGCGCTGCCACGAATTGCATGTTCGCCATCTTCGCCAGCAGCGCGCGCACGATCTGCGGGTTGAACTGTTCCGCATCCCGCAGTTGCTCCAGCCACGCCACTTCGCGCCGGTACTGTTCGTCCGGCACGGTGCCGCGCTCGCTCAAGGCATCGAACACGGCCGGCAGTTTCAGGCTGCCGTCGCGCAGCGCGGTGACAAGTTGTTCGATCGTGGTCATTGTTTCGAATTCTCAATCCTGTCCGCGCACAACCGGTTGGGGCACGCGCCTACGCACCGCCTGCAGCGCAAAGCTCATGTCGGCAGCGCAATCAACGATACCCGCTTCGCGGCGGCGGGCGATTGTATTCCGCCGGCCGCGGCGCTTGCCCGGGCGGGCACCCTTGTGGCGTCTGGCCCCCCCGCGGATAACTGTAGGTACGGCTGCGGTCACCCGCCTCGGCCTGTGCCTGCCCGGATGTTCGACCGTAACCATCGCCCGCCACCCCGTAGCGATCGCAATTGCCGTAAGCCGGCCGCGTTGGCTGGCGCCCTGCCCGGGTGTCGGCGGGCAGACGGTAGGTGTAGCTGTTGCTCTGGGCCAACCATGTCTCGTAGGCCTTGACCAGATCGGCATTGATGGCGCTGGCCTGGATGTAGCCACGGCCGCCGGTGGCGGAACAGCGACGCGTGGCGACGCAGAAACGGTCGAAGTCCGCCCGCGCAATCCGGCTGTGCGGCGGAATGATCGAACGCCCCTCGACGGGCGTCGATGGATGTCCGTAGACATACGGTTGCGCGGGCTGCCGCCTGGCTTCCGCAGCTCGCTTGTTCGCCTCGTTCACCTGCGCCCAGGTCGGCCCGGCGTTCGCGACCGCCGGCTTCAGCGACGCCAGCACCGCAGCAAACGAACCGCCCGGCAACACCCCGTGGACCTTGAGATCCTGTTGCAAGCTGCCGACGGCATCCGGGTCGGCCTTGTCGAGACCAGCGAGCCGATTGTGGAAGCGCTGGATGTCACTCGCACGCAGCGTCTGGCCGCGTGCCGACATCAGGTCGGCGACGAAATCCATGCGCGCGCGCGCGTCGACGAGCGCACGGTTGCTGCCGACATCTTGCGCACCCTTGTCCAACGCATCGGCGGCCGCGCGGAACTTGCCCTGCTCGGCCAGACTGTTGGCCTGGCCGATGTAGGCGTCGGCCAGCAACCGTGGGCCGTCGGTCTTCAGGAACGGGTTGTCCGGTTGCAGGCTGCGGATGCGCGCCAGTGATTCCGTCGCCTTCTCGACGTCATGCGCGGCTGCGGCGCTCTTCAGCGACTGGACGCGCGAGGTGACTTCCGCAGCATCGCTCTCAGTCGCGAGCTGCGCCTGCTGTTGCTGCTGCAGCGCGGCCAAACGATCGCGCTGCGCGAGCAACGGTTTCGATTGCGGCGCGTAGACCAGCGCCATGGCCACCATGTTCGAGGCCTGCCGCACCTCGGCCGGTGTGCCGGCGACGGCCGCTTGCCCAGCGACGGCATCCGGCAATTTTTGCACCAGCGCCTGCGTCTGCGCCGAGTGATCGTCCTGCAAGGCCTTGAGGTTGCCGGCCACCGCGGCTTGCCATGCCGGCGTCAGCGAAGGCGCGGCCAGCAGCTTGGCCAGGGCCTCGCGCGCCTGCGGCACGCTCTGGTTGGCCGCCGTGAGCTTGGCGGCATTGGCCTGTTGCAAGGTCGCCAGTTGCGCGGCGCGTTGCTGCAGGCGTTTTGCGTGCGGGAACAACTGCGTCGCCTGCGCCAGTTGCTGCTGCGCCTCATCGAGCTTGCCGGCATCCAGCGTCTGCCCGATCACGATGTCGTACTTCAGTTTCAACTCGGCGTTGTCGAGCAGCGAGCTCTTGGGATCGATCGCGCGGATCGCGGCCAGTGTCTCGACCACGTTGTCGGGCTGGTTCTTGAACAGGGCGCCCGCGGCGGTGCGTTCGCTCAACTGCGTGTCCAGCATGTTCAGCGAGCCATTGCGCTCCTGCTCGATCACGCTGCGCCGCACGTCCAGCTGCGGCGAGTACAACTTCAGCTTGTCGCGGATGTCGTAGACGTGTTGCACGCCCGCGTAGTCGTAGTGTTTTTTCGCGGGATCCCAATAACCCGCGAGGCGCGCGAGCAGGTACGTGCCGATCACGTCGTTGTGCTTGACCACCACCGCGCTTTCGTCGCTGCCCAGGCCCACCAGTGCCTGATAGGCGAGATCCTCGTTCGCGTAATGCTGCGGGTTGGCGAGCGTGAAGCGGCTGACCACCTCGTTGACGTGGCGCACGCCGAGGTAATGGGTGGCGCCCCAGGCGGCGACCGCCAACACCACCACGGCAGTCGAGCCCCAGATCAGGTACGGACGGGCGCGCTCGCCGAAGCCGATGTCGCGCAGGCCTTCCACCACGTCGTCGACGTTCTGCGCGCGTTGCGCCGCATGGAACGCGACCGCGTCGGCAAGCGCCTTGTTCTGGCGCTTGCTGAGGCTGCGGACATACGGCGGCCTGCGCCCCTCTTTCAGCGCCACCTCGGCGCTGAGCTTGTCGAACGGGTGCTTGCCGGTCAGCAATTCGTACAACACGCAGCCGAACGCGTAGATGTCGTCGCCGGGCCTGGGATCGGCGCCCTGCAACATTTCGAGGCTGGCGTACGCTGGCGTCAGCGCGCCCAGCGTGCCGGCGTCGAACACCGTCTGCTCGCCGGCCTGGTTGTCGAACTTGCCGGCGCGCGCGATCCCGAAGTCGAACACCTTGGGCACGCCGTCCCTGGTCACCATCACGTTGCTCGGCTTGAAATCCGAATGCACCACGCCGGCCCGGTGCGCGCGTCCCAGTGCCTGCGCCATGCCCTCGATCAGCGGACGCGCCTTCGCCAGCGGCATGCCGTCGTAGGCCTCTTCGTGGATCAGGGTCTTCAAGCTGCCGCCGTCGATGTACTCCATCGTCATGTAGACGATGGTGCCGTCCTTGTCGAAGTCGTAGACGCGCACGATGTTGTCGTGCGCCAGCTGCTGCGAACGGCGCGATTCGCGCTGCAGCGAAATCAGCGAATCGGGGTGCTTGCGGAACTCGTCGTTCAACACCTTCACCGCGACGTAGGGATCGCGGTCGCGCGCTTCCACCTTGCGCTCGTCCCTGGCGAGAAACACCACGCCCATCCCGCCGTGGCCGATTTCGCGTTCGAGCAGGAAGCGCCCCTTCAACAACATGCCGACTTCGGCATGCTCGCTGCCTTCGGCTTCGGCCAGCCGCCGCCAGCTGGCGGTGTTCACGCTGCTGCCCGAAGCCGTGCCGGAGGTTCCCCCCGACAGCGTCGATTCCGGCTGCGCCGCGGCGGCTGGCTCGCCCGCTGGCGGCGTCGCCGCATGTGCAGCGGTTGCCGGACGCAGCACCACGGTGCCGTCTTCCGGTGGCGCAGGTTCCGCCGGAACCGCGGCAGGTGGTGCGGGCTTGTTCGGCGCACCTGCAGCGAACATGCGCGTGGCTTCTGCCTCCGCCGGATTTTCCGACATCGCCGCGGCGCGCTGCAGGATCGCCAGGCGTGCCAGCAAGGCCTCCACGACGTCGGCGTCGCATTGGCCCGAATCGCGCAGCCCCGCGAGCCAGGCCTGCTCGTGGCGATATTGCGCATCCGGCACCGCGCCGCGCTGCTTCAGCGCATCGAACAGCGCCGGCAGCTTCAGGCTGCCGTCGCGCCAGGCGCCGATGAGTTGCTCGAGCGTGGTCATGGCCATGCTGTTTTCAATCCTGCAGGCGCACGACCACCGCCGACACGTTGTCGCGCGCGGCCCGCGCAAGCGACGTGTCGAAGACGTCCTGCAGGATCGCGTCGGGCGCCACGTGGGCGCGGCAGACGGCGTCCAGCTCGGCATCCGACATTTCCTTGTTGACGCCGTCGGAACACAACAGGAACTGCGTGCCCGGCCGGTTGCCCGCCACCACCCAATCGACGAACAGCGATTCCTCGGCACCGACCGCGCGGGTCAAGGCGCCTGCGCCGGCCTGCGCCGGACTGCTGCCGAACTGGGTGACGTCTTCCTTGGCGCCATACACGTGGTCGCGGGTGATCTGCGTGAGGCGGCCGTCCTCGAAGCAATAGGCGCGGCTGTCGCCCACCCAGCCGCACAACATGAAATCCTTCTCGTGCACCAGCACCACCACGGTCGAACCGATGATGTCCGAGCCGCGTTGCGCAGCGGTGCGCAGCAGGTCGGCATTGATGCCCACCAGGGTGTCTTCGATCAATTCGATGAACTCGAACACGTCGTGGTCGCGCGGCAAGGCCGCGAGGCGTTCCACGATCATGCCGCTGGCGAGATCGCCGGCGGCGTGGCCGCCGAGGCCATCGGCCACCACCCACAGGCCGGCTTCGTCGCGAACCAGGATCGAATCCTCGTTGCGGCGCCGGACCTTGCCGGTGTCGGTACGTCCCGCCGACTTGAAGTGAACGGTCATGTCCCCACCTCGATGACAGCCA
>DASSRT010000287.1:0-7745 GCA_035701705.1 Rhodanobacteraceae bacterium | reverse complement strand
GCACGATCCGCGCTTCGCCGCGTTCTGCAGGAAGATCGGATTGCCTGCGACGACCGATGCGGTGGCGATGAAGTAGGCGTGTCGCGGCCGGGGACCGCTCCTGCGGCCCGGGAGCGCAGGTGCATGTGCTGGCGTATGATCCGGCCGCAGCCGAGGGCATCCCGATGGCCGATGGATCCGGTTTCTTCGCGGAATTGCAACGCCGCCACGTGTGGCGGGTGGCGGTCGCTTACGCGATCGTCGCGTGGCTGTTGTTGCAGATCGCCAGCATCGTGCTGCCTACCTTCGATGCGCCGGCATGGGCGATGAAGGTGTTGGTCCTGCTGTTCGTGATCCTGTTTCCGGTGGCGCTGATCCTGGCCTGGGCGTTCGAGATGACGCCTGAGGGCGTGCGCCGCACCGAACCCGCGGATTCGGCGCACGCGCGCGCGACCCACGTCACCCGCAACGTTGGCCGCAAGCTCGACGGCGTCATCATCGCGGTACTGGTGTTGGCGGTGATCCTGCTGCTGGGCAACCAGTTTGTTTGGCACGCGGGTGAGGCGACGACACACGCTGCTCCGTCGATGAAAGCTGCGATGAAGGCCCCTGCCAGTGGTGCGGTGCCGGAGCCTGCAGTGGACATCCCGGCGAAGTCGGTGGCGGTGCTGCCGTTCGCCAACGAAGGCGGCAAGGCCGACCAGCAGTTTTTCTCGGATGGATTGTCGGAAGACCTGATCAATGCCCTGTCGCAGTTCGCAGGCTTGAAGGTGATCAGCCGCAACTCCGCGTTCCAGTTCCGCGACAGCCACGACAGCAGCAAGGCGATCGGCGAACAGCTGGGGGTGGCGCACTTGCTGGAAGGCAGCGTGCAGCGGCTGGGCGACAAGGTGCGGATCACCGCGACCCTGGTGAACGCGATGGATGGCAGCGTGCTGTGGTCGCATCGCTACGACAAGCCGTATACCGATCTGTTCGCGTTGCAGGATGCGATTACCCAGGCCGTCGCCGGGGCCTTGCAAGCCAAGCTGCTGACCGCGCCCGGCGCAGTGCTGCAAAGCGATCGTCCGCCGGGCGGTAGCCTCGAAGCCTACCTTGCGTATCGGCATGGTATCGCCAGTTTCGACCTTGATACGGAAGTCGGCATCCGGCAGGCGATCACGGAATTCGGCAAGGCTGCGCACGTCGATCCCCGCTATGCGGCCGCCTACGCGCAACTGTCGATGGCGTGGGTGGGGCTTTCCACGCAATTCCTGACCGACGCGCATGCGGTCGCACAGGCGCACGCCAAGGCGCGGGCGGCGTCGGCCACGGCGCTGACGCTGGATCCTGATTCCGCGGTGGCGCATCAGGCGCGCATGATGCTGCTCCTGAACCTCGACATGAATTGGCGGGGCGCCGAAGTCGAGGCCAGGCGCACTTTGCAATTGGTGCCCAATGACCCCGGGGCGAAAAGCAGTCTGGGCAATGCGCTCGCGACCCTGGGGCAGAACCGACGCGCGGTGGAGCTGGCGCGGCAGGCATTGCTGGCCGATCCGCGCAACACCAATTGGTACCAGTGGCTGAGTATCTATCTCGATGCGCTTGGGCAACCGGATGCGGGGCGGGAAGCCATCCTCACCGCGATTGCCCTGCAGCCCGGCGCCTCCGCATCACACGATCAACTGGCTTTTACCGAGGTCCTGCGTGGCGACGCCGCGGCTGCGCTGACGGCGGCACGCCAGGAACCACCAGGGCCATGGCACGACATCGCGCTGGCAATGGCCCTGCAGATCGGTTCCGATCACAAGGTGGCCGATGCGGCGCTGAAAAACCTGATTGCCAAATACGCCGACGGCGCGCCCTACCAGATCGCCGAGTTGTACGCGCTCCGGCGTGATCCGGATGCAACTTTCCAGTGGCTGGATCGGGCCTGGAGCGATCACGATCCCGGGCTGTCGATGCTCCTGCATGACCCGTTCGTCCTGCGCTTCCAGCACGATCCGCGCTTCGCCGCGTTCTGCAGGAAGATCGGCTTGCCCACGGCGACTGACGCCGTGGCGATGAAGTAGGAGCGGCGGTAGCCGCGACCGGACGCGATCGTCTGTTCACCCCCTTCGCAAGCGAAGGGGGAAGAAACCGGCAGCCCTTCCTTTGGAGGGGGAAGACAAGCTGGCTTTTCTGCGGCGGGGAAGCTACGCCGCCGCGAACGCCTCGCGTGTCAGGTTGACCGGATCGCCCGCGGTGCACACGACGTCGTCTTCGATGCGAATGCCGCCGTATTTGCGGAACGCATCGACCCTGGCCCACACGACGTCCTTCGCCGCCGGTTTGGCCTGCAATTCCGCCAGCAGCATGTCGATGAAATACAGGCCCGGCTCGATGGTGACGACCATCCCGGGTTCCAGCGTGCGGGTGCAGCGCAGATAGGGATCGCCTTCCGGTTTCGGCAGGGTGTTGCCTTGCTCGTCGCGCGCGAAGCCGGCGACGTCGTGTACCTGCAACCCGATCAGGTGACCGAGTCCGTGCGGGAAGAACGCCGAGGAAATGCCGTTGGCCACCGCGGCTTCGGCCGAACATGTGATGAAACCCTGCTCGCGCATCGCCTGCATCAACACATGGTGCGCGTGCACGTGCAGCTCGGGATAGCTTTGTCCCGCGCGCACTTTCGCGCAGAAACCCTGCTGGGCCTTGTCGACGACGTCGATCAGCGCCTGGAATTCGCCTGAATCAGGTGATGCGTAACTGCGCGTGATGTCGGAGTTGTAGCCGTGGAAGCTGCCGCCCGCGTCGATGAGCAGGGAATGCGCGTGCGCGGGCGGGTTGCGGTCGAAGTGCATGTAGTGCAACACCGCGGCGTGGGCGTCCAGCGCGATGATGTTGCCGTAGGGCAACTGGTGTTCGGCGAGGCGCGTGGCGCGCAGGTACTCGCAGTGGATGTCGAATTCGGACAAGCCTTCGCGGAAGGCCTTTGCGGCGGCGCGGTGGCCATGCACGCCGAGCTTGCTGGCCACGCGCATCATGGTGACTTCGTACGGCGTCTTGAACGCGCGCCGGTAGTGCAGCAGGTGCAAGACTGCCGCGGGGTTGTCCGGTACAAGGTCTCCGGTCGCCGCGTTGGCGTCGCCGATGATGGCGCAGCGCGACGGATCCTTCGGCAGATGCTTGCGGGCGTCCTCGGCGGTGTGGATGGTGACGATGTCGAAGTGCTCGACCCAGTAGCCGGACGGTGCGGCCGGCACGACATGCCAGTAGTCATGCGGCTGCAGGAAGATCAGCCGGGGTTTTTGTCCGGGCGTGTAGACCACCCAGCTGCCCGGCGCATCGGCCAGCGGCAGCCAGTGCAGGAAATGCGGATTGGCCCGGAACGGGAAGCCCTGGTCGTCGAGGAACCAGTCGCGCGGCCGGCCGGCGGCGATCACCAGCGTGTCGCGGCCACAAGCTGCCAGTGCATCGGCGCTGCGGCGTTCGACTTCAGCGAGGTGCGCGGGATACAGCGCGGAGAGGTTGTCTTGCGGGGAAGCAGTCATGGCGTGCGCTACCGGAGCGGGTCACACCATGATGCGGCGAAGCGGCGCACAACGCAAAGTTCAGGCGGTCACGTGGTCCAGCCACTGGTCCAGCGATTCGGCGTCAGGCGCGCTGATCGAGATGATGCGCAGGCCCGACCATTGCTGGCCGCCGGTGCTGGCCTGCTCGGTCCACATGGTGTGCAGGCCGGTTTCGATTTCTTCACCGTTGCCGTTCAACCGGAATCGCACCTGATAGAGCGCGCCCTCGTGCAGCGGCTGCTGGCAGATCAGCATCATGCCGTTGCGCGACAGGTTGCCCACCCGGCCGATGGTTTCGCCGGTAATGCTGTCGGTCACCGCGATGGGCGCCGGCACGGGGATGCGTGGGGCGGTGCGGCGCTCGTCGTTCATGTTGCGGCCTCCGTGGTGTCCTTGCTGCGGCTGAACTTGCGCAGGCCCGCAACCAGCGCGCTCCAGGCGCGGTCGAGCATGCCGCTGTCCTGCGGCGGCATCAGGCGAACCTGGCCGCGCGCCATCATGCGGGCAACCTGATCGAGGGTGCGTTCGGGAGCCGCCGCGCCGCGCGCGTTGACCAGCAGGCAACGCCCGCTGCCGGGGGCGAACCAGGCGAGCTTGCGGGCGACCCGTTGGCCCTGCTGGTTCACGGTGAACTCCAGCCAGCTGCCAAACGGCAAGCCCTTGAGCGTGTCGAGCGCCTTGCGTTCGGACGGCGTGAGCGACAACTTGCGCGGCCCGGCCGGCGCTTCGGCGGCGGCTTCTTCCGGCTTCTGGCGCGCCTTGAGGCGGATCAGCAATTCGGTCTGGCTGGCGGCCGGCGCCGCGCCCTGGGCGGGGGCCGGAAGGTCGAGTACGTGGCGGGTGATCTGGTCGGCTTCGCCTGCTTGCAGTCCGACCTGGGTCAAGCCGTGGTTGATGTCGGCGGAAAGCTGGCCCTTGTCGCGGGCCGTCGCCGGACCCAGCAACTGGTCGATCGCCGCCAGCCGGCGCCGGTAAAGCTCGCTGTTCTCGCCATCGCGCAACAGCGTCAAGGTGAGCGCGTCGACCCAGGCGTGTTCAAGCAGCGCGCGCACCAGCGGCGAGGCCGGCTTCTGCGACAGGCGCTTGTCGACCGCGGCGCGCGCCTGGGCACGGGCCGAATGCAGGCGATCGCGGCCCTGGGCTGCCTCGACCTGCCGGCGCTCGGCGATTTCCGCGCGGCGCGACAGCTGCTTGAGTTGGGTGTCGAGGTCGTCGGCCTCGCGCTCGAAGACGCCGAGGTCGCCGCCCTTGTATTCGGTCGCAATCCGTTGCACCGAGCGCTGCAGGCGCTGGTTGAGTGCGGTGTCGAAACTGCCGTCGCTGCGGTCGAGCCACAGGTTGGCCGTTTCCAGCACGTTGTTCAGCAGGCGCCGCGCCGGGTGGCTGCGCACCGTGAAGAAGTTGCTGTCGGCGAGCGCGACGCGAACCAGCGGCACCTGCAGCGAGGACATCAGTTGCTGGGCGGTGCCTTCGCTGCGGGTTTCATCGAGCAGGCGGTCGAACAGCAACGACATCAGGTCCATCGCGTCGCGGTGTTCGGGTTGCAGTTGCGGGGCGCTGCCGGTCGGCGATGCGCGCCGCAGTTGTGCCATCAGGTCGCTGCGCAAGCGTTCGCCAGCGTGGAGCGCGGGCGGCGGCACCGGTTGCGATTGCAGGGCATTGAGCGCGGACTCGAGCTCGGCCAGTGATGCGGCTGCACCGCCGGAAGCGCCTGCCGAACCCGTGGCTTGACCACCACTGTCCTGATGCAGTGCTTGCCGGCGCGCATCCAGCATGCCGTGCAGTTGCGCCATCCCCGGTGACGGTGCAAGCGGCGCGGCACCGCGGGGTGGCGAGAAATCGGTGACCGGTGCCATGGGTTCGCTTGGCCGGGTTTCCGCCTCGGGCTCTTCACGATCCGGCGCAGAGCGTGTCCTGCGCGGCAGGTAACTGCGCAAGTGCGGCAGGATGCCGGCATCGCGCAGGTGCTCGTTCAGTTGTCCGTAGAAGGCTTCCGCGGCGGCGAACAGTCGGCGATCGCACAGCCGGTAGAACAGCTTGCGGTGGCTGCCCTGCATGCCGAGGGTGCGGGCCGCTTCCCCCAGTACCAGGGACAAAATGTGTGGCCCGGACGGCAGCGCGTCGCTTTCCAGCGGCGGCGCTGCGACCAGTACCGCGTAGCGATGGCAAAGTTCGAACAGGGCGTTGCTGGCGTGCAGCTCGGTGCGCGAGGACAAGTCGCCCAGCGCCATGGTTTCGTCGAACTCGTTCGGATCGACCAGGGTGAGGTCGTTGTCGCGCGCGCCTGCGCCGGGCCGCGCGACGGCGGGTTCCGGTTCGCCGATCGCGGTGAAGCGCTGTTCCAGCAGGGCCGTCAGATAGGCCTGGAAGCCCGGGCGTGCGCGCTTGACCTCGCGCAGCGCTTCCAGTGCTTCGTGCTGGGCCTGGCCGCCGCTGGATTGTTCGGCGATCCGGAACAGCTCGGCTTCCAGGTCATCCAGCGCGCCTTGCAGCAACGGCTCCAGCAACTTGCCGCACTCGTCCAGTTGCTGCCCCAGCAACTGTCGCGCGCGGGGCGCGAGGTCGTTGCGACTGGCGAGTGTCGGTTTCATCGTGGCTGGTCGAACGGAGATCCGTGATTCCTATGCAAATCCCTTGCCATCGCGGTCATTGCCCCTTAACCCGCCGCGATAGTAGCAGGATGGTGGGAGGTGCAAAGGCCGGGCGGCGCGGGCCTCTCAGGCATCGGCGTGGGCGTCCGGCATGAACAGTTCGATCACGTCGTTGAGGAAGCGTCGCCCGAGCAGGGTCGCTTGCAACAGCGCCGGATCGTCCAGCAACCAGCCGCGGGCACACGCCTCTTGGCGGACCGCCGCGATGGCGCTGGCATCGAGGCCGGTACGCGCAGGGAAGACGTCGGCAGCGACGCCGTCGTTCAGCCGCAGCGCGTTCAACATGAACTCGAAGGGCAGTGCTTCCGCGGCGATCGTTTCATCACCACCGAGGCGTCGCCCGGACGCGGCGGCCTGCAGGTAGGCGACCGGCGAGCGCGTTTTCCAGCGGCGGTGAACGCGCAGGTTGCCGGTCGTTGCGTGCCCGGGTCCCGTGATCTTTCCATGCGCGCCCGCGCCGATGCCGAGGTAGTCGCCGAAGGTCCAGTAATTGAGGTTGTGCACACAGCGCCGACCGGGCTGTGCGTAGGCGGAAATTTCGTATTGTGCGTAACCCGCGTCGGCCAGGCGTGCCTGACAGGCTTCCTGCATGTCCCAGGCGGCGTCGTGGTCGGGCAAGGGTGGTGGGCGCTTGGCGAATGGCGTGCCGGGTTCCAGCGTCAACTGGTAGTGCGAAATGTGCTGGGGTTGCAGCGCCAGCGCGCGCTCGACATCGGCAAGCGCGCCCTCCAGCGTCTGCTGCGGCAGCGCGTACATCAGGTCGAGGTTGATGTTGGCGACGCCCGCGTCCCGCGCCAGCTTCACCGCGGCTTCGGCTTCGCCGGCCGAGTGGATGCGGCCGAGCGAGCGCAGCTTGTCATCATCGAAACTCTGCACGCCGAAACTGATCCGGTTGACGCCGGCGCGAAGATAACCGTCGAAACGACCGTGCTCGACCGTGCCGGGATTGGTCTCGAGCGTGATCTCGCAATCCGGGGCGAACGGCAAGCGCGAGGAAGCGCCATCGAGGATCGCAGCGATGGCCTCCGGTGCGAACAGGCTCGGCGTGCCGCCGCCGAAAAACACGCTGGCGATTTCACGGCCGTGCAAGGCGTCGCCGAAGTCGACGAGGTCGCCGTCGAGATCGGCGAGCAGCGCGGCAACGTAGGCATCCACCGGCATCGCGGCGCGCAAGCCGTGCGAATTGAAGTCGCAGTACGGGCATTTTTTCACGCACCACGGGATGTGGATGTAGAGCGACAACGGGACTCGGGATCCGGGACCCGGGACTGGATGGGATGGTGCCAATTGGTCCCGCGCGCGCGCGTTGTGGACTGGACGCGATTGCATGGGTCGGGCCAATCAGCGCTTCCGGGTACCGGGTCCCGGATCCCGGGTTCCGAGCATTTGCCGCAAGTCCGCCAACGCCTGCCCACGGTGGCTGATGCGGTTCTTCACCGCCGGATCGAGTTCGGCCGAGGACAATCCGCCACCGTCATCGGGCAAAAACAGCGGGTCGTAACCGAAGCCGTGGCTGCCGCGACGCGCGCGCAGGATGCGGCCATGCCAGCGCCCGATCGCGATCAATGGATCGGGATCACCGGCA
>DASSRT010000286.1:0-3532 GCA_035701705.1 Rhodanobacteraceae bacterium | reverse complement strand
GCGCGACAGAATCATGGAAGTCATGTCGGCTACCAGCGGCAGATCATCGCGGTGCGGCACCCAGTGGAATTCCACGCCGCCGACGGTTTCATTCACGGTGTAATGCAGGTAGGCGCTGTCGGCCGGCACATGCCATTGCGCGGCCGGCGGGATCGCCGTGTAGCCGCTGCCGGCGGCATCCGCCGCGATGTGCACGCGGCACTGGCGACCCGCCTCCCTGATCGCCTTCGCCGACCACAGTCCGGTATTGACGTAGCTGGCGGCGGTGCCTCCGCCCAGCAGGTTGAGCGGCGCCATGGCGAACTGCAAGCTGGCGCCGCCGTGCAGGAACAGCACGGCGTAGCGTTCCGGGATGTTCATGAGCGCGCGCAGATCCGCTTCGGTCTGCGTCTTCAGCTCCGCAAACCCGTCGCTACGGTGGCCCGTTTCCAGCATGGACACGCCACTGCCCCGGTAATCGGGCAGCTCGTCGCGGATTTCCGTCAGCACCGCCTGCGGCAGCATGGCCGGTCCGGCGCTGAAGTTCCAGGGACGCGACATGCCATTCGGCGCGGACGCGCCGTCAGTCACTGCCGCCGGTATCATCGTCGTCGTCGCCATCGCTTTCGATGCGATCCACGCCGACCAGTTCTTCGCCGGCATCCAGGCGGATCAGGCGCACGCCCTGGGTATTGCGCCCGATCACGGAGATGTCGGCGGCCGGCGTGCGCACCAGCGTGCCGCCGTTGCTGATCAGCATGACCTCCGCTTCCGCCGCGATCTGGATCGCGCCCACCACCTTGCCGTTGCGGCCGCCGGTCTGGATCGAGATCACACCCTGACCGCCGCGTCCCTGCACCGGGTAATCCGCGACCGGCGTGCGTTTGCCGTAACCGTTCTCGGTCGCGGTCAGCACCTCGCCGCCGGCTTCGTTGACGATGATGAGTCCGATGACGGTTTCGCCCATCGCGAGCTGGATGCCGCGCACGCCCGCGGCATTGCGGCCCATCGGTCGCACGTCGCCTTCATGGAAGCGGATGGACTTGCCGTTGGAGGCAAACAGCATCACGTCGCGCTCGCCGTCGGTGATGGCGACGCCCACCAGCGCGTCGCCCGGATTCAATTCCTGCGCAATGATGCCGCTGCTGCGCGGGCGCGCGAAGTTGTCGAGCGAGGTCTTCTTGACCGTGCCGAGGCGCGTGGCCATGAGCACGTATTTGCTGGCCGAGTATTCGCGCACCGGCAGCGCCGCGGTGATGCGCTCGCCTTCGGTGAGCGGCAGCAGGTTCACGATCGGCTTGCCGCGCGCGCCGCGCCCGGCCTGCGGGAACTGGTACACCTTGAGCCAGTACACCTTGCCGATGTTGGAGAAGCACAGCACCGTGTCGTGGGTGTTGGCGATGAACAGGTTGTCAATGAAATCCTCGTCCTTGACCGTGGTGGCGGCCTTGCCGCGCCCGCCGCGACGTTGCGCGCGATACGCCGACACCGGCTGGGACTTGGCATAGCCCGCGTGCGACAGCGTGACCACCACGTCTTCCTCGTCAATCAGGTCCTCGATGGTGAGGTCCTCGTGGATGGAGACGATTTCGGTGCGGCGCTCGTCGCCGTACTGGTCGCGGATCGCGGTCAGCTCTTCGCGGATCACGTCCAGGAGCTTGTCCGGCTCGGCCAGAATCGCGCGCAATTCTCCGATCAGGGTCAGCAATTCCTGGTACTCGGCGACGATCTTGTCCTGTTCGAGTCCGGTCAGGCGTTGCAGCTTGAGGTCCAGAATGGCCTGTGCCTGGGTCTCGGATAGCCGGTAGCTGCCCTCGTGCAGGCCATATTCCGCCGCCAGCCCGTCCGGACGCGAAGCCTGTGCGCCGGCGCGTTGCAGCATCGCGGTCACCACGCCCGCCTGCCAGTCGCGCGCCATCAACCCGCTGCGCGCTTCGGCGGGACCGGCCGAGGTCTTGATGAGCTCGATCATGTCGTCAATGTTGGCGAGCGCGACCGCCAGGCCCTCCAGCACGTGCGCGCGTTCGCGCGCGCGCCGCAGTTCGTAAATGGTGCGGCGTGTCACCACTTCGCGGCGGTGGCGCAGGAAGGCTTCGAGAATGGATTTCAGGTCCAGCAGGCGCGGCTGGCCGTCCACCAGCGCCACCATGTTGATGCCGAACACGCTTTGCAGCGCGGTGTGCTGATACAGGTTGTTGAGCATCACCTCCACGTTCTCGCCGCGGCGCATCTCGATGACCATGCGCATGCCGTCGCGGTCGGATTCGTCGCGCAGCTCGGTGATCCCTTCGAGTTTCTTGTCCTTGACCAGCTCGGCGATGCGCTCCAGCAGCCGCGCCTTGTTCACCATGTAGGGCAGTTCGGTGACGATGATGGACTGCTTGGCGCCTTCCTCGCCCTCGACGTGGCTGCGCGCGCGCACGAAGATGCGGCCGCGTCCGGTGAAATACGCTTCGTGGATGCCGCGCGCGCCGTTGATGATGCCGCCGGTGGGGAAATCCGGTCCCGGCAGGTGTTTCATCAGGTCCTGGATGCTGGCGGCGGGATCGTCTATCAGCGCGATGCAGGCGCCGATCACTTCCCTGAGATTGTGCGGCGGGATGTTGGTGGCCATGCCCACCGCGATGCCCGAGGAGCCGTTGATGAGCAGGTTCGGCAGCCGCGTCGGCAGCACCGAGGGCTCGTGCTCGGATTCGTCGTAGTTGGGGACGAAATCCACGGTCTCCTTGTCAATGTCGGCGAGCATCTCGTGCGCAATCTTCGCCATGCGCACTTCGGTGTAACGCATGGCGGCCGGATCGTCGCCGTCCACGGAGCCGAAGTTGCCCTGCCCGTCCACCAGCACGTAGCGCATCGAGAACGGCTGCGCCATGCGCACGATGGTGTCGTACACCGCAGTGTCGCCGTGCGGATGGTATTTGCCGATGACGTCGCCCACCACGCGGGCGGACTTCTTGTAGGGCTTGTTGTAGTCGTTGCCCAGTTCCTGCATCGCGTACAACACGCGGCGATGCACCGGCTTCAGGCCGTCGCGCACGTCCGGCAGTGCCCGCCCCACGATCACGCTCATGGCGTAATCGAGGTAGGACTGCTTCATTTCCTCTTCGAGGTTGACGAGGGTGAGCTCGCGGGCGAATTCGGCCATGCGGGAGACGGGTTTCCGGGTGCTTTTTATGGGCCGCTTGCCGCGGTTGTCAAAGCGGGAATTTTACCACAGGCGACTGTTTTACCGGACGTTAGCCAGACACGCCGCCATGCCGGCGACATCGGGTTTTTCAATCACGCCATGCTCGGTCACCAGTGCATCCACCAGTGCCGCGGGCGTGATGTCAAACGCGGGATTGTGCACGCTGACCGCGGCCGGTGGCGCGGCCGTGCCGGTTGCGGCCCAGATCTCACGTGCATCGCGGGATTCGATGGGAATGTCGCGGCCGATCGGCAACTGCATGTCCACGGTGGTGGATGGCGCCACCACCATGAACTGCGCGCCCTGCGCACGCGCCAACAGGGCAAGACCCAGTGTGCCGATCTTGTTGGCCACGTCGCCATTGGC
>DASSRT010000285.1:0-3226 GCA_035701705.1 Rhodanobacteraceae bacterium | reverse complement strand
CCCCCCGCGTGGTTTTGTTGGAGCGGCGGAAGCCGCGATCCGCGTGGTTTTCGTAGGAGCGGCGGCAGCCGCGACCCGCGTGGTTTTCGTAGGAGCGGCGGCAGCCGCGACCATTCGTGCCACGTCATCCGTAGGCGCGCCGGCAGCCGCGACGGATCAACCGGCCGGCGATGCCGGCGTGCGCAAGGTCTGCCCTGCGCCGGGCGGCGCGCTGCGGCGAGGGGTCAGCTCCAGTGCCAGATCGACATAGCCAAGCACGCGCGCGACGTCGGCCGGGGTGCGCTCCATGCAGTCGCGCGCTTCGCGATCGGCGCCGCGCGCCAGCAACGCGCGCGCCGGTTCGAACAGTGCGTGCATCGCGCAGGCGTGCAGCGCGGTGACGCCGTGGTCGTCGGCGTGGCCGATCACGGCGTCGGCGTCGAGCAGCACCGGCAGCAGCGCGCCGAGGTGGGTGCCGTCGCACTGCGTGCCGGGCTTGGCATCCACGCCCAGCAACACCAGCAGCGGGGTGGCACCGGTCTTGTCGGGGGTGTCGGGGTTGAGGTTGTTGTCCAGAAGCCCATCCAGCAAGCGCCGACAGCGCAGGCTGTCGCGGCTGTCGAAGCAGAAGCGCGCCGCGGCGTGCAGGGCAGTGCGTCCACGCGCATCGGTGAGGTCGGTCTGCGCGCCGATTTCGCGCAGGGTTTTCACCATGTCGGGATAGCCGAGCGCGGCGGCGATCATCAACGCGGTGACGTCGTCGGCGTGCCGACGATCCACCTGCATGCCGGCGGCGATCAGCGCGAACACGCAATCCGCGTGGCGCCCGCTGACGGCCGCGGACAGCGGCGAGGCACCGGTTTCGACCGTGAGTTCGGGGTTGGCGTGCGCGGCCAGCAAGCGTTGCACGCTTTGCAGGGCGCCGGCCCCGCAGGCGCGCAACAGCGCCGTGGCACCGCGTTCGTCGCGGCTGTCGGCCGGCAGGCCGAGTTCGAGCAGGCGCGCGACCGCATCGGGATCGGCAGCGGCGGCGGGCAGGTCGCTTGCGCGCAAGGGGCGACGCGGCAGGCTCCAGCCGTTCCAGCGCAACCAGTATTCGAGTTGGGGCGCACCGCGTGCCAGTGCGAGTCCCAGTGGCGTCTCGCCACTGGCCGCGGGCAATTCCGGATCGGCGCCGTTCGCCATCAGCAATTCCACCAGCGGCACGACTTCGTCGGGCTTGCCTTCCAGCGCCACGTGCAAGGGCGTGGCGCCGGCGCGGTCACGTGCGTTGGGATCTGCGCCGCGTGCGAGCAGTTCTTCAAGTACCGGCAACAGCGCCGGGTGGCAGGCGTGGTGGAGCGGCGTGCGGCCGTTGCCATCGGCGCCGAACGCGTCCGCACCGCGCTCCAGCATGTCCAGGGCCAGCGGTGCGTCGTCGAAGCCGCCGTCGAGGCGCGCGAGGGCGCCTGCGAAACGCCCGGCACCGGCCGGGGTCGCGCCGGCGTCGAGCAGTTGCCGCAGCGCCGGGAGCGATCCGGGCAGGCGTTCGAGCAAGGCGTCGAACAGGCGGCGGCGATCATCGAGGCAGGCTTCGGCGGTGAGGCCGTGTTCGAGCAGCCATGCCCGCGGTTCGGCGTCGGCATGGTCGGCCAGGTCGAGATACAGCGCGGCGAGCGTGGCCTCCGGCCAACTGCGCACCTGTGCGGCAAAGCGTTCTGCCACGCGCCAATGCGCGAAGCGCAAGGCATCGAGCAAATGCGCGGGCGTGTCCGCCCCCACTTCGGGCGCTGCGCCGTGCGCGTGGCTGGCCGGCAGCGATGCGGCCGGATCAAGCAGGGCGACGAGATCCCAGCGGCCGCTGGCGCTGGCCTGGTCGATGGCGCTGCGGCCATCGCCGCCCTTGCGCTGTGGATCGGCGCCCAGCGCCAGCAGCGCACGCAGGCATTCGACGTCCGCGCGCGGCGACTGGCACGCCAGCAGCAAGGCGGTGCGGCCGTGGCTGTCGGCGGCATGCACGTCGGGATGTTTTTCCGCCAGCAGCGCGACGATGGCGGTGGCGCCGGAGCGCGCCGCTTCCATCAGCGGCGTGGTGCCGTAACGGTCGGCCAGCGCGGGGTCCGCACCCGCGGCGAGCAGCAGGCGCGCGATGCTGGCGTGGCCCTCGCGCGCCGCGTGCAGCAGGGCGCTGCCGCCGAGCGCATCCACCGTGTTGATCGGCGCCTTGTGCTTCAGCAAGGTGCGCACACCTTCGACATCATCCTCGGCGATACCCGCGGCCGTCGGCAACGCGGCGTCGGCGCGCGCGCCGTGTTCGAGCAGGAATCGCAGCAGTGGCCAGTTCGCGGCACCGGCTGCGACCGCCAATGGCGTCGACTGGTTGCGGTTGCGCGCTTCCAGCGGCGCCTGTGCATCGATCAGGATCGCGGCGACCGCCGGTTCGGCGCACAGCGCGGCGTGGTGCAGCGGGGTGTTGCCTTCGGCATCGGCGACGGCCGGATCGGCGCCGTTCGCGACCAGGGTGGTGACGGTTTCGGGGCGGCCGCTGTGGCACGATCGAGTGGCGGCCAGCAGCGGCGTGAGCCCGGCGTGCACGCGATTGACGTTGCCGCCGTGCGCGATCAAGGCGCGCAGCACATGCGTATCCGACAACTCGGCCGCGCGCACCAGCGCCGAGCGCTGGTCGCGCGTGCCCGGCGCGGGCACGGCGTCGGCGCTGGCCCCACGCGCAAGCCACGCCTTCGCGGCGGCGAGGTCGCCGGCATCGGCAGCGGCCAGCAAGCCCTGGTCGAGCTCGGGTTGCGGCGTTGCCGGGGTGATCGGTGCCGGCGCAGGAGCGGCAACGGCAGCGACGCTTGCGGGCGCGGGTTCCGGTGTTGGCTCTTCAATGGCGATTGCTGCAGCGGACGTTGCGGGTTCCAGCGCTGCGGATGGACTCGACTCTGCCGCAGCGGCGGCAGGTGCATGCTGCGCTGCAACCGGTACAGACACGGCCAGGCCATGCGCCGCGATGTGGATGCGATCGCGTCCGTCGCGCAACAGGTGCTGCGTACGCTGGGCAACGATGAGCGAACACACCGGCAAGAGCACGACGGCGAACAGCACCACGGCCGCAGTACGGATTTCGTCGGGCATGCTGGCGCCGATCCCGGCCAGCGACAGCGCCGCGAAGGCGATGGCCAGTTGCGCCAATGACGCGGGCAGGAAGTGCGATGCGA
Organism: Rhodanobacteraceae bacterium; assembly: GCA_035701705.1. Lineage (GTDB taxonomy): Bacteria > Pseudomonadota > Gammaproteobacteria > Xanthomonadales > Rhodanobacteraceae > 66-474. The sequence goes on along the minus strand of DASSRT010000285.1, from coordinate 50 downwards.
ACAACTCGCGGCCACGCGTGAGGTGTTGCGCGAAGCTGGCGCTGCGAGTG
>DASSRT010000284.1:0-2621 GCA_035701705.1 Rhodanobacteraceae bacterium | reverse complement strand
CCACTCGCGATCTGGTTGTTGAGCAGGTCCGTCACGCTGCGGAAGCCCACACTGCCCGGCACCAGCAACAGCACGCCCGGCTCGCGCACCAGCGCCCCCGGACGATGCATGATGCGCGCGTAAAGGTTGCTGCCCGCACTCAGCACCAGGCCGCCGATGAAGACACCGAACGGTGCGCCCATCGCATTGCCGCCCCAGTACGTCACCAGGTAACCCACGATCACCGCGGCCAGCACCAGCGGATAGTCACGCAGTGCGGTCTGGAACAACATCGCGAAGGCCACTGCGGCAACGGCCAGCGCCGGCCACTGCCACCACATTGGCAAGGCTGGCAGCGCATGGCTGGCCGGCACGATGTGTGCGACCACGCAGAGCTGCGCCGCCGCGATGGTGCCGAAGGTCAACTTCAGGATGGTGGCCGCGGCGCCCGCGAAACGCGCTACACCCGATGCCAGGTGCTGGCTGGTCAGCTCGCGCACGGCATTGGTCAACGACATGCCCGGGACCAGCACGATCAGCGCCGACAGCACCACGATCTTCAGCGCCAGCGGTTCCAGCCACGCGCTCACCATGGTCGCGATGAAGGTCGCCACCAGGGCCGCGATCGCATCATTCGCAACCGCGAGGCGCGGGCGTCCGTAGCCCGCCACCACGATCGCGCCGATCACCAGCCCGATCACGCCGGCAACCAGCGCATCCTGCCACGAGGTATGGAACAGCACCGCGACGCTGGCCGCGGACAAGCCGTAACTGACCACCGTCGCCCACAACGCCGGACGTGACAAGGGGCGTCCCAGCGCATGCAACTCGGCCATGCCCTGATACGGCGCCAGGCTGCCATCGGCAACCCGGTCGGCGATTTCATCGGCGCGGCACAAGCGCGCGAGATTCACGTCGCCCGGCGCGATTCGCACGACCTGGGTGACGTCGGCGATGCCGTCGCCGCCCGGCGCACTGAAGGACAGCACGATCGAGGTCGGCGTCGACAACACGTCGCAGGCCAAGCCCAGTTTCTGCGAAACGTTGCCGATCGCCTGTTCGAGGCGCGGCGCGGCGGCGCCGTATTGATGCAGGCGCCGCGCCAGTTCGATCACGAACCCGATGCGCGCGCGGCGCTGGGTGTCGGACGGCTCCCCGGGCGCCGCCGGTTGCGTCGCCTGTGCAGCGCTCACGCGTGAACCCCGGCCGTGCGCGGCGTCATGGCACCGCGCGCACCTTCAGCATCGTGCCGTCGACGGCGACGACTTCGATCTCGGCACCGGCAGGCAAATCCGGGCCGGAAACCAGCCATTGGCCATCGCCGACTTTCGCCTTGCCACGTCCGTTCGTGATCGGCTCGATCAGGACATAGCGCTGGCCCACCATCTGCTCGCCGCGCCGGCTGAGCGTGCGCCCGGCGGGGTCGTCACTGCCGGCGAGGCGCTGGCGGATGAACTTCCAATACACAAGGCACGAGACGAACGCGAGGGCCACGAACAACACGGCCTGCGTCAGCACGTCCAGCCCCGGCAGCACCCAGGTGACGATACCCATCACCGCCGCGGCAATGCCGATCCAGAGCATGAAAAAGCCCGGCGCCATCACCTCGCCCGCGATCAACAGCAGCGCCAGCACCCACCACCAGTAATGGACGGCGATGCCCCACATGTCACTGCGCTCCGCCGCGCGGCGGCGGTGGCGGCGTGGCATTCTTCGCCAGCACTTCCTTGCCGATTTCGGCGATGCCCGCCATCGACGACAGGATGCCGGTCGCCTCGAACGGCAACATCAGCATCTTCTGGTTCGGCGAGGCCGCCATCGCCTTGAGCGCCTCGACATACTTGGTGGCGACGAAATAATTGATGGCGTTCAAGTTGCCCGTGGAGATCGCCTGCGACACCAGATCGGTGGCCTTGGCTTCCGCCGCGGCAAGCCGTTCGCGCGCCTCGGCCTCGCGGTAGGCGGCCTCCTTCTTGCCTTCGGCGGCCAGAATGGTCGATTGCTTCTCGCCATCGGCCTTCAGGATTGCGGCCTGCTTGAAGCCTTCGGCCTCCAGGATGTTGGCCCGCTTCTCGCGCTCGGCCTTCATCTGCCGCGCCATCGCGTCGACCAGATCCTTGGGCGGACTGATGTCCTTGATCTCGATGCGGTTGACCTTGACGCCCCACGGATGCGTCGCTTCATCCACGACCTTCAGCAGGCGCGCGTTGATTTCGTCGCGCTTGGACAGCGATTCATCGAGATCCATCGAACCCAGCACCGTGCGGATATTGGTCATCACCAGTGCCAGCGAGGCCTGTTCGAGGTTGGCAACTTCATAGGCTGCCTTGGCCGCGTCCAGCACCTGGTAGAACACCACGCCGTCGACCCGTACCACCGCGTTGTCCTTGGTGATGACGTCCTGCGAGGGCACCGCCAGCACCTGTTCCATCATGTTCATCTTGCGGCCGATGGCGTAGATGAAGGGCATCAGGAAATGCAGGCCCGGCGGCAACGTGCGGGTGTACTTGCCGAAGCGTTCGACCGTCCACTCCCAACCCTGCGGCACGATCCGCACCCACTTCGCCAGCACGATGATCGCCACGACGACGACGACGACGGCAACGAAAATTTCCATGTACATGCTCCCTGATCCAAGGCTT
>DASSRT010000283.1:0-14656 GCA_035701705.1 Rhodanobacteraceae bacterium | reverse complement strand
CCCCTTCGTTCCGAAGGGGGAAGGCAAGCAATGCGTACCAACGAGATTCCGCCATGCCCTGGCTCGAACTGCAATTGACCATCGACGCGGCCACCCAACCGCAGGCCGAGGCGGCACTGGAGGACTTGGGCGTGTTGTCGGTGACCTTGATGGATGCCGACGCCGACACGCCCGACGAAGCCGCGATCTTCGAGCCGGGCGTCGGCGAAACGCCGCTGTGGCGGGCGCTGACCCTGCTGGCGTTGTTCGACGCCGACGCCGACCGCCCGGGCTTGCTGCACGTGCTGCACGACGCGCTGCCGGAGCTCGCGCCCGACCGCATCCTGTTTCGCGAAGTCGCCGACCAGGATTGGGAACGCGCGTGGATGGATCTGTTCCAGCCGATGCGCTTCGGCCGGCGGCTGTGGATTTACCCGTGGAACATCGAGCCGCCACCCGGCGGCGACGACACGGCACTGGTCCGACTCGACCCCGGCCTCGCCTTCGGCACCGGCACCCATCCGACCACCGCGCTGTGCCTCGAATGGCTCGATTCGCTCGATCTCGTGGATCAACGCGTCGTCGACTTCGGTTGCGGTTCCGGCGTGCTCGCCATCGCGGCCTTGAAACTTGGCGCTGCCGCCGCGATCGGCGTGGACAACGACCCGCAAGCGCTGACCGCCTCGCACGACAACGCGACCCGCAACGGCGTCGGTGATCAGCTGTCGCTGTACTTGCCGAATGACTTGCCGGACGCCACGCGCGGCGATGCCTTCGTCGCCAACATCCTGTCCGGCCCGCTGCACGGACTCGCCCCGCGTTTTGCCGCGCTGTGCCAACCGGGCGCGCCGTTTGCGCTCTCCGGCATCCTCGCCGGGCAGGAGCCGGAGTTGCTGGAACGCTACGCCGCCTGCGGTTTCACGGACCTGCGTGCGACGGCACGCGATGGCTGGGTGCGGATCGACGGACGCGCACCGGCGACGGGTTGAGCCGCGGCGGCCTGCAGGTCGCCCGTGCCGACTCGGCGCAACGTTGCTACGCTTTCCATCGGTCCACGCAGCCAGTCCCGAACGATGTATACGCAATGCCCCGAATGCCGGACGATCTTCGAGATCGACGAGGAGGCGCTGCAAGCCTCGCTCGGCATCGTGCACTGCGGCAAATGCGCGAAGCGTTTCGATGCGCTGCGCAGTTTGAGCGAAAGCCTGCCGGCGGACCCGGACGCCACGCTCGGCGATGATGATGCCGAGTCGCGGGTGCTGACGCTGACGACCGCGGTGGCGGCGGCAGGACAGGAGCCGGCCGCGCGTCGCAAGCGGCGGCGCGAGAAACCGTCGCCCGCCGCAACAGCGTACACGGCGACACCAGAGAGCACCGAAAATCCAGTTGTTGAACCCGCGCCCGCGCCCGCGAGCGACGAGGCGCCCGAAAATCCCGAAGCCGACCTCACGGCCGCCTTGATCGCCGACCAATCCGGTGCCGAGCCGTCAACGCGCGCGGAACCGGTGCAAACGCGCTTCGCCGAACTCGACATCATTCCGCTGTCCCCGACCGAACTCGCCGCGATCGAATCCGAGCGCCACGGCTCCTCGCTGCTGCGTGACACCACGCCGGCTGATGGCGTGGACGCCGATCACGGCGATCGCGGAGTTCCCGCAACGGACGAACCGGTACTTGAATCCGCAGCCACGGCGGATGCCGGCGACGATCCGCAGCTGCCGCCGGCAGCACCGGCCGACGAATCTTCCAACCGCGCGGACGACGTCGATAGCGACGCGGCGAATGAATCACCGAACGACGCCGCCGCGGCGCCCGCGGACGGGAATGCGGCGGACGCCATGCAAGCCGACCCGCACGCGCCCGTGCACATGTATGTGCGTCCGCGCGCGCGCTGGTACGCGCATGCCGGCCTCTGGTGGGCGTTTGCCTGCGTGTTGCTGGCGCTGACCCTGGCGGCGCAACTGGCGTGGAGCCAGCGCGCGGCCCTGTTCCGCAATCCGCAAACCCGGCCGTGGATCGCGCAGGTCTGCAGCAACCTGCCCTGCCATCTGCCGCTGATCCGCGACGTGTCGAAACTGGAACTGGTGTCGCGCGACATCCGCCCCGACCCCGCCACCGCCGGCGCGCTGGAAATCACGGCCACCCTGCGCAACGACGCGGCGTTCCGCCAGCCATGGCCGATCGTGGTCGTCGAGCTGAGCGACATCGACGGCAATCCAGTCGCCATGCGCCGCTTCCGCCCTGCCGAGTACATGCCCGATCCCGCTCGCCGCACCGCCGGCATCGCGCCGGGCGTGACCGCGGCCGTGGCCTTCGAAGTGGCCGACCCGGGCAAGCGCGCGGTGAACTTCCAGTTCAGCTTCGAGTGACGGGCGTCCGCGGCGCCGTCCATGAGGCAAGCTGCTACACTAGACGGTTCATGCGCGCGAGCTCCGCCGCGCGTCAGCCCCCGATCCGACAGGCCCCGTGGAAACCGCTCCTCCCACCGCTTCGAAACCCGCCGCCAGTCAACGCGGCGCCGTGACGCAACCCGCGCAAACCCTTGGCGACTGCATGGCGGACAGCGCGCGTCGCTATCTCGCAGACTTGAATGGCACGCCGTGCCGCGACGGGTTGTATGCGCGGATGTTGCGGGAGATCGAACCGCCGCTGTTGCGCGAGGTGCTGGCATGGAGCGGCGGCAACCACAGCCGCGCGGCCGAGGTACTGGGTATCCATCGCGCCACGCTGCGCAAGAAGCTGCGCGAACTCGGCATCGACTGACCACAGGGAAACCGTCATCCATGACAGGATCGGGCATCGTCACCACGCGTCGCGCACTGTTGAGCGTTTCCGACAAGACCGGACTCGCCGACCTCGGTCGCGCACTCGCCGCGCTGGGCATCGAAATCATCTCCACCGGCGGCAGCGCCCGCTGCCTGCGCGAAGCCGGCGTGCCGGTGCGTGACGTCAGCGAACTGACCGGTTATCCAGAGATCATGGACGGCCGCGTCAAGACCCTGCACCCCAAGGTCCACGGCGGCCTGCTGAGCCGACGCGGCACCGACGATGCGGTGATGCGTGAACTGGCGATCGTGCCCATCGACCTGCTGGTGGTGAACCTGTATCCGTTCGCACGCACGATTGCGCACGCCGGCGTGAACTACGCCGATGCCATCGAGCAGATCGACATCGGCGGCCCCGCGATGCTGCGTGCCGGCGCCAAGAACCACGACCGCGTCACCGTGGTGTGCGAGCCTGCCGATTACGCCGGGCTCATCGAGATCCTGCGGCGTGACGGCGGCACCGCGTTCGAACAGCGCCGTGGTTACGCTGCCAAGGCGTTTGCGCACACCGCGCGCTACGACGGCATGATCGCCGACTGGATTGCCGCGCGCGCCGAGGGCGAACCGACGCAGGCGTATCCGCCCACCGTGCACCTCGCCCTGCAGCGTGCGCAGGAAATGCGCTACGGCGAGAACCCGCACCAGGCGGCGGCCCTGTACCGCGAGGGCGGCGCCATCGCCGGCACCGCGGCAGGCGCCACGGTGCTGTCCGGCAAGGAAATGTCGTACAACAATTTCGTCGACGCCGACACCGCGATTGAATGCGTCAAGGCCTTCGACAAAACCCCGGCCTGCGTGATCGTGAAGCACGCCAACCCGTGCGGCGTCGCGTTGGGCAAGGATTCCATCGCCGCCTACGAGCGCGCCTTTGCCTGCGACGCCACCTCCGCGTTCGGCGGCATCATCGCCTTCAACCGGCCGATCGACGGCGCGCTGGCACAGCAGATCCTTGGTCGCCAATTCGTCGAGGTGCTGGCAGCGCCATCATTCACCGAAGACGCGCTGGTCGCCATCCGCAAGAAGCCCAACGTGCGTGCGCTCGCCACCGGCGAATGGCCGCAGGTGCCGGGCCCGGTGCAGCGCAGGTTCCACAGCATCGCCGGCGGCATGCTGGTGCAGGACGGCGATTCGGACACCCTGATGCTGTCCGACCTCAAGGTGGTGACCAAGCGCGTGCCGGATGCCGCGCAACTGCGCGACCTGTTGTTTGCGTGGCACACCGCGATGTTCGTGAAATCCAACGCGATCGTGTTCGCCAGGGACGGCGCCACCGTCGGCATCGGCGCGGGCCAGATGAGCCGCGTGGTCAGCGTCAAGATCGCCACCATGAAGGCCGCCGAAGCAAAGCTTTCGACCGCAGGCAGCGTATTGGCTTCGGACGCCTTCTTCCCGTTCCGCGACAACCTGGACCTGGCGGCGGACGCCGGCGTGCGCGCCGTGATCCAGCCGGGCGGTTCGATGCGGGATCAGGAAGTGATCGACGCAGCCGACGCGCACGACATCGCGATGGTGTTTACCGGCACGCGACACTTCCGGCACTGAGGCCGGAACCAGCCGTCAGCGGCTGCGGTACCGCGCATTGCCTACTGCCCGCTGGACGTGCTCGACGCGGGCTTCGCCGCACCACCCCACTTGTACAAGGTGTAATAGACCGGCGCCACCGGCCCCAGCCGCGGGTCGTGCACCAGGCTGCCGTTGGCATTGTCGTAGTGATAGGTCTGCGGCACGCCGTGCTTGGGCGTGACCCGCACCATGTACGCGTGGCCGTTGCGGCTGTAGGTTTCCACCGTGTCGCCGTTGGTATTGGTGGTCACCGCCACATCCGGCGGCGCTTCGCCCTTGCCATCACGCTGTTGCGCCGCAGGCGCGACCGACGGTCGCAGGCCGGTGCTCGGGAGCGGGATCGACTGCGTCGCCGGGCCAGCATCGTTGATGCCGGGCGGCGGCAACGCCGATGACGGCGGTGGTGCCGACGAAGACGCGTGTGCCAGCACGGTTTGCGCGTGCGCAGCGGGCAGCGCGAACAACACGGCGCAGCCTGCCAGCAATAATCCGGTTTTCACGATCCGTCTCCGCGATGGCTGTCGACTTCAAGCATACACGCGGCGCGTGATCGCGCCGTGCACGTGCATGCGACAATCGGCACATGCCGAAACTCGTGCTCATCGACGGTTCAAGTTACCTGTACCGCGCCTTCCACGCGCTGCCACCGCTGTCCAATGCGGCAGGCGAGCCCACCGGCGCCTTGTTCGGCGTGGTGCAGATGCTGCGCGAGACGCTGAATGCGCAGCCGGATTACGCCGCCTTCGTGCTGGATGCGCCCGGGCCGACGTTTCGCGACGCCCTGTACCCGGAATACAAGGCCAATCGCCCACCGATGCCGGACGACCTGCGCGCGCAGGTCGAGCCGATGTTGAGTGTCGTGGCGGCGTTGGGTTTCCCGATCCTGCGGGTGCCGGGCGTCGAGGCCGACGACGTGATCGGCACGCTGGCGACGCAGGCTGCCGCCGACGGCATCGACGTGGAAGTCTCCACCGGCGACAAGGATTTCGCGCAACTGGTCGGTCCACGCGTGCTGCTGGTCAACACCATGTCGCGCACGCGCATGGGCCGCGAAGGCGTGATCGAGAAATTCGGCGTGCCGCCGGAACGCATCATCGACTACCTCGCGCTGATGGGCGATGCGATCGACAACATCCCGGGCGTGCCCAAGTGCGGCCCCAAGACCGCGGCGAAGTGGCTGAACGAATACGGCTCGCTGGATGACGTCATCGCGCACGCCGATGACGTGAAGGGCAAGATCGGCGAAAGCCTGCGCGCCACGCTGCCGCAACTGCCGTTGTCGCGGCAACTGGCGACCATCAAGACCGATGTCGAGCTGGAACGCGGACCGCGCGACCTGGAGCTGCGCGAAAGCGACGTCGGGGCGTTGCGTGGGCTGTATGCGCGCTACGAATTCCGGCAGGGTTTGAAGGAGCTGGAAAAACCGGGACCCGGGACCGCTACGACTAACGCCGACCCATCGGCTTCGGGGAACGCAAAAGCGACAGCACACGCAACAGCGGCACCAACGCCGGTATCCGGGACCCGGGACCCGGAACCCGGGACCGCTACGACCAACGCCGACCCATCAGCTTCGGGGAACGCAAAAGCGACAGCACACGAAACAGCGGCACCAACGCCGGGTCCCGGGTCCCGGGTTCCGGGTCCCGGCACTTACCAGCTCATCACCACGCAGCCGCAACTCGACGCCTGGCTCGCGAAGTTGCGCAGCGCCGAGCTGATCGCCTTCGACACCGAAACCACGGCGCTCGATCCGATGCAGGCACGGCTGGTCGGCGTTTCGTTGTCGGTGGAAGCCGGCAAGGCCTGCTACATCCCGCTCGGCCACGACTACCCGGGCGTACCGCCGCAGCTGGATCTCGCGGCGGTGCTCAACGCACTGAAACCGATCCTCGAAGATCCGTCGCGCCCGAAAGTCGGCCAGCACGCGAAGTACGACTGCAACGTGTTGTCGAACTACGGTATCGAGGTGCGCGGAATCGCCTTCGACACAATGCTGGAATCCTATGCGCTGAACGCGACGGCCAACCGCCACGACATGGACACGCTGGCCAGGCGCTGGCTCGGGGTCGATACCATCCACTACGAGGACGTGGCCGGCAAGGGCGCCAGGCAGATTTCGTTTTCGCAGGTCGACCTCGACACCGCCTGCCGTTACTCGGCCGAGGATGCCGACATCACCCTGCGCCTGCATCACGCCTTGTGGCCGCAGCTGCAGAAGCAAGCGACGCTGGCGAAGGTGTTCAGCGACATCGAGATGCCGCTGGTGCCGGTGCTGGCGCGGATGGAACAGCGCGGCGTGTTGATCGACGTCGCCGCCCTGCGCCGGCAATCGAGCGAACTCGGCCAGCGCATGCTCGCGCTGCAAGGGGAAATGCAGCGCCTCGCCGGGCACGAATTCAACGTCGACTCGCCCAAGCAATTACAGGCGCTGCTGTTCGACGAACTCGGCCTGCCGGTGAAGCTGAAAACGCCGACCGGCCAGGCATCCACCAACGAGGAAGCGCTGGAGGCGATCGCCGATCAACACGCACTGCCACGCCTGATCCTCGACTACCGGCAACTGGCGAAGTTGCGCTCGACCTACACCGACAAGCTGCCGGAGATGGTCAACCCGCGTACGGGCCGCGTGCACACCAGTTACCACCAGGCCGCGGTCGCGACCGGGCGGCTGTCATCCACCGACCCGAACCTGCAGAACATCCCGGTGCGCAGCGAAGAAGGCCGGCGCATCCGTGACGCCTTCATCGCACCGGCCGGCTGGGTGGTGCTGGCGGCCGATTACTCGCAGATCGAGTTGCGGATCATGGCGCACCTTTCCGGCGACCCCGGGCTGACGCGCGCCTTCCAGCACGGCGAAGACGTGCACCGCGCCACTGCCGCCGAGGTGTTCGGGATCGCGCTGGATGCGGTCACGTCTGAACAACGCCGGATCGCCAAGATGATCAACTTCGGACTGATGTACGGGATGAGCGCGCACGGCCTCGCCCAGCGGCTCGGCATCCCGCGCAACGAAGCGGTCGGACACGTGCAAAGTTATTTCGAACACTACCCCGGCGTGAAGACCTTCATGGACGCGACCCGCGAACAGGCCAAGCGCGACGGCTACGTGGAAACCCTGTTCGGCCGGCGGCTTTACCTGCCCGCGCTCACTTCGCGCAACGCCGCGCAACGCGCGGGCGCCGAGCGCGCCGCGATCAACGCGCCGATGCAGGGCACCGCCGCCGACATCATCAAGCGCGCGATGGTGGCGGTCGATGGCTGGCTCGACGAGCGCAACGACGACACCCACATGTTGATGCAGGTGCATGACGAACTGGTGTTCGAAGTGCGTGCCGAGGTGGTCGATGACGTGCGTGAAGGCGTGCGTGCACGCATGGAAGGCGCGGCGACCCTGGCCGTGCCGCTGGTGGTCGACGTCGGCGTCGGCGCCAACTGGGGCGAGGCGCATTGATGGCCGTTGCAGGCGGGCGCCGCGCGCTTGCGATGGTGTGCCTGGCGATGACGCTGGTCTGCAGCGTGGCCTTCGCGCGTTCCGGCGCTTATCCCGAGGCCGTGATGGCGCCGCACGGCAACGACCTGCTGCGGGCGTCCTTCGCGTCGCACGAAATCGACTTCTCGGGAATCATGGTCGCACTGGACGAGGGCGCCGATCCGAATCTCGCCATCGACGGTGTCCCGGTCACCTATCTGGCGGCACGACGTGGCCGCCTCGACATCGCCGAAACCCTGCTGCTCGATGGTGGCGCCGCGCCACCACCCTGCACGCGCGCGATGGGCGCGTGCCCCACCCGGCAGATCGTCGACTACGTGCGCAAGCACGACGGCCTCACCGGCACGGCGTCCGACCCGTACACGCGCGCCGAGGGCTATGCGTGGTTGGTGCAGCATGGTGTCGAGGTCGACAGCGTCGATGCCAGCGGCAATACCGCGCTGATGCTGGCGGCCAGTCGCGGCAAGACGCGCCTCGTGCTGGCCCTGCTCAAGGCCGGCGCCAACCCCCTGCAGCGCAACAACTGGGGCGTCACCGCCAAGCGACAGGCGCTTGGGGCCGGTCATCTCCTCGCCGCGCTGTTGATCACGTACTACGGCGGCAACGATTACGCCGGCGCCCGTTTGCCGGATTCACCGGTCACGCGCGCCGTGCGGGCGCAGGACCAGATCGACGCAACGATGGGGACTTACATGGATTTGCCGTGGCTTCCGGACGGCATCCGCTTCTTCCTGACCTGCGACCATCGTCCACCGCTGCCGAATCCGCCGCCGGTTCCCTACGTGCCGCCGCCGCTGACCCACGTCGTGGAATTCGCGGTGCTGCCCGGTTCGCACCGGGTCATCCAACTCACCGGCAACCCGGATGCACTCGTGGACCTGGGCGTCCGCATCGACACCGCCAGCCAGGCCCGAACCGGCATTCGCGCGCTGCATGCCGACTTCGACGTTACTTACCGGGGCATGGCGTTGACCGAACTGCCTGCGTTGCGAAAGCGCGAATCACCAAGCTCGTACCTGATCGCCCACGGCGACGCCGCGATCCGGCGGATCCGGCAGTTGGGCCGCAACAGCGTGCAACCGGCCCTCGATCACGGCGCCAAGGCCTGGATCATCACGCACACGCTGGTTCCACCCGAACTCATTCCCCGTTTCGTCAACATGGCCGAGATCGACGCCGTGTATCGCGTGCGTGAACAGATCGACGCACGCGGGCACTACCGCCTGCTGGACGTGAAGAAGATCGCGACACCGCCGCTGCAACTGATCAGCACCTGCTGCTTGTTGCGATAACGGAACCTTCACACGGCTGCGGAACCTGACGAGTACCGTGTGGTCAAGGACGTTGGAAGCAAATGGCCGTCCAAACGTAGGCCGGAAGTCATGGGTTTCCATGCGCATGAACGAAGTCTAAATTCTTTTGAAAAGAGACTTTGAACTTCACCCGCGGAACCCCATCTAAGTTTTCGGACGCACGCAACGGCGTCCCGGTTCACTCACCTCCCTGAGCGAACCCCCGGAGTCCAACCCCTCCCCAGGTTTGGCTCCGCCCGCCCCGAGAGCTCCCCCCTGGCTCTCGGGGCATTTTATTTAACAGCACCATTTCTCAGGCTCGGCGGGACATCAAAGGTCACTCGGCATCGGTTTTCAGGCGCCGTTGCAGCAAATCCTGTAGCCTCGTCGCCAACAACCTCGGGGGACAAACCCATGCGTATCGCCGCCATCCTCGTTGGCATCCTCCTGATCGCGCTGGGCGCATGGATCGCCATGGGCAAGCTGACCTATTCCAGCACCAAGACGCCGATCAAGTTCGGCCAGTTCGAGGTGAAGACCACGGTCGAGAAACCGGTGCCGGCGCCAATCGGTTACGCCGGCATCGTGCTCGGCGGCGTGCTGCTGGCCGCGGGTGCGCTGAAGAAGTCGCACTGAAGGTTACCCGGGCCCGTTCAGGCCTGCCGCCGCACATCACCCGCGTTGCCCGCCAGCGGCTGTCGGCGCGCACCCCTCCTGCGCCAATGGCGACTACTTGATCGTGGCAAGGCGCGAATTGCGCAGTGGATCACGCGACCGCCAGGCAAACGAAACTTTGTGTGTCATCGTCGCCCAAGGCGTCGCGCCCGGCACAGCTGATGCACACGTTCGTGCCAACCGGAAAACCCCTTTCCGATGCCTGCTGAATGCAGCTTGGGTACGTAACGATGAACGCAACAGGTTGCGAAGCCGTCACCCCGGAGGTCACCGCGATGCTGGAAGCCCTGCCGCTGTCGGTCGCGGTGGTGCGACCAGACGGCACGCTGTGCTACGCGAACGCCCCGGCACAGCGGCTGGCCAAGGTTCTGCACACTGATCCCGAGCTGGGCATCACGCGCCTGATCGGGGGTACACCCGCGCACGAGCGTGATCCCGACTGCACGAATACCGACTGCGAAGATCGCCTGGTCTGCGCGGATGAATTCGGCAAGCCGCTGACCGTGGTTCGCCAATGGCGCCGCTGCGGCGACACCGGACTCCTCAGCGTCACCTTCCGACCCGCCGGCAACGACCACCATCTTCCCGGGCAAGGCACCGACGCTGCGACCGGGGTTGCGTCCCTCACCGGCGACCCGTGTGACCTGCTGCATACCGACAAGCTGGCCACAGTGGGCCAGCTGGCCGCCGGGATGGCACATGAAATCAACAACCCGGTCTGCTACGTGCAGTCGAACCTCGGCACCTTCCGGGACTACGTCAACAAGTTGTTCGGCCTGCTGGAACTGGCCGACCAACTGGTCCACGACCCTCGCCGAGGTGCCGTCGAACGCGGCAAGGCGCTCGATGCCCGCAAGCAGGCGATCGACTTCGCCACGATCGTCCAGGACTTGCCGGCACTTCTGGAAGAATCGCGCGAAGGGGTCGAACGGATCCGCCACATCGTCCAGAGCCTGCGCGATTTCTCCCGCGCCGACGTCAATGACAGCTGGCAACTCTACGACGTGTACCGCACCCTCGACAGCACGCTCGACATCGTGCGCAGCGTCAGTGACAACTACGTGCAATGCACGACCAGCTATGAACCGCTGCCCCTGGTCGAATGCCACCCGACCGAACTGAACCAGCTGTTCACCAACATCCTCATCAACGCCAGCCAGGCCATCGAGAGCAACGGCCATATCACGATCAGCGGCCGCCCACTGGGCACGACCCACGTCCAGATCGACATCACCGACGACGGTTGCGGGATGGACGAACAGGTCCTCAGCCACTTGTTCGAACCGTTCTTCACCACCAAGGGCGTCGGCAAGGGCACCGGACTCGGCCTGCCGATCAGCTACGGCATCGTCAAGAAACACTCCGGCGACATCGTGGTGCGCTCGGCACCCGGCCGCGGCACCACCTTCCAGATCACCCTGCCCGTGAAACAACCCCGCCCGCAACAACCGCAAATGGAGCAATGAAGCCATGTTCAACGTACTCGTCGTGGATGACCAGCCGCCGATCGTCAACGCCATGCGCCGCGTGATCAATCAAATCCCCGCCGGCTGGTTGCACCAGCAGGCGTGCAACGTGACGGGCTTCAGCGACCCCGCCGAAGCGCTGCAAAGCCTCAACGAGAAACCCTACGACGTGGTGGTGGCCGACCTGGCCATGCCCGGCATGGGTGGCATGGAATTCCTGCGCAAGGCCCAGCAGCTGCAGCCCGACGCGACGCGAATCATCGTGAGTGGCCACGGCAGCTTCCCGACAGCGTTGGCCGCGATCAACGAAACCCAAGTTTTCCGGTTCGTGCCCAAGCCGTGGAACGACAAGGAACTGCAATTGGCGTTGACGCAAGCCTTGCTGACCACGGAATTGCAGCGCGAAAACCAGCAGCTGGCCGACAGCGTGCGCGCGGACACGAACCACGCCGACGCCCAGGCTGCCAGCCTGCGCAAGCTGGAAGCCGAGTACCCCGGCATCACCCGCGTGGACTGGGACGACTCCGGCGCGATCTGCATCGACGAAGACGCACTGTAGGCTGCGGACGCCGTCCCGTCACCCCGGGACACTGCCGCCATCGTGCGCGAATCGCATCGCGTCGCGCACGATGGCACGCAGCTTGTCATCGTCCCAGGGTTTTGTCAGGAACCGGTGCACGGCGCCACCGTTGATCGCTTCGGTGACCGCGCCGACGTCGGCGTAACCGCTCAGGATCATCCGCACCGTATGCGGATGCAAGGCCTTGACCCGCCCCAGGAACTCGGTGCCCTTGCCATCGGGCATCCGATGGTCCGACATCACCAGCTGCACGTCGTTGTTGCCGAGAATTTCGAACGCCGCGCCAAACGAGGTGGCGGTGAGGATGCGGTAACCGTCGCGCCGCAATACCCGCGCCAGCGCGCGCAATACATTCTGTTCATCGTCCACCAGCAGCACGACCCCGGCCTCCGCACTGGTCGCCGCCGACGCAACGCGTGGCCGCAACACCTGTTTGCGCAGGACTTCCAGCATCTGCTCGGCTGGAACCGCCGCGCTGAAATAATGACCTTGGGCGTACTCGCAGCTGTTGTGCTCCAGGAACGCCAACTGCACCGCATGTTCGACGCCCTCGGCCACCACTACGAAGCCGAATTCGTGCGCCAACCCGATGACGGCACGGCAGATGCGTACCGCGTTCATGTCGTCCGGCACGCCTGCCACGAAAGAGCGGTCGATCTTCAAGCGGTTGACCGGCAGGCGTTGCAGGTAGCCGAGGCTGGACTGGCCGACACCGAAGTCGTCCAGCGACAGCTTGACCCCCATCTGACCCAGCTCGGCCATCAGGGCGCTGGCTTGCTCAAGGTTCGGCATGATCGCGGTTTCGGTCAATTCGAGGTCGAGGCACGCCGCCGGCAGTCGCGCCGCGTTCAAGGCCATGCTCACATCCTCCAGCAACTGCCGGTTTCGCAACTGCAGGCCCGACACGTTCACCGACATCGTGAAATCACCGACGCCCTGATCCAGCCAACGCCGCGCCTGCGCGCAGGCCTGATGCAAGACCCAGCGCCCGATGTCGGCAATCATCCCCAGATCCTCGGCCAGCGAGATGAAGGCATCCGGCGTCACCAGGCCGAGTTCGGGACTCTGCCAGCGCACCAGGGCTTCCATGCCCAGCACCTCGCGCTTGGCGATGCCGATGATCGGTTGGTAATGCAGCACGAACTCGCCACGCTCCACCGCCCCGTGCAGGTGCTCCCCCAGCCGCAAGCGCGTGTGCAGGGCGGCACGCTCGGCCGGCACGAACACCTGCACGTCGTCGCCGCCACCACGCCGCGCCTGATGCGCCGCCGCCGCAGCCTGCTGCTGCAACTCCCGCACATCGGAACCGGTGTCCGGAAAGCACGATACCCCGATGCTGGCGGTCACCCGAACGCTCAGTGCGCCTACCTCGATCGGAGGCGCCAGCACCGTCGCCAGCCGCATGCCGACTTCGAGTTGGTCGTCCCCGGCATCAGCGCCGTCGAAGGCCACCAGGAACTTGTTGCTGGTGATCCGGCAAGCCAGGGCCGGATCGCTGACGATGGTGTGCAACCGCCGGGCCACGGCACCCAGCACCTGGTCGCCCACCGTGAAGTCGTAGGCCCGGTTGATGGCGCCCAGTCGGTCGATGTCGACATGGCACACGATCACGCGCGCGCAAGCGTTCACCGCGCGCACCAGCTCGACGGTCAAGCGCTCTTCAAACACCGGCATCCGCACCAACCCGGTCAGCACGTCGTGACGCATCTGAAAATCGCGGTTGTGCCGCAAACCCACATGCTCACTGATGTCGTGCAGCGTACAGATCGAGTGGGTCGGATGGCCATCGCCGTCGGCCAGCGGGCTTACTTCCAGACGACACCAGAACGGAGTCCGTGAGCCCAGCCGGTAATGCACCACGTGGCTGCCGGCCGCATTCAGATCGATGGCCTCGACACCCTGCTCCGGCCCCAGCACTTCGGCACACAGGTGGCCCAGCAGGTGCTGTCGATCGATCCCGAGCAGCTTTTCCAGGGCGGCGTTCACGCACACCACGGGATTGCCGGCTGCGGTGAGGTCGAAAATCAGGTCCGGGTTGGGACTGAACTCGAAGCTGCGCACAATCACCTGATCAGAATCCCGGTGTTTCATGCGATCACTCCCCTTGCGGGCGATGGCAACCACGCGCGGGCCGCGCGTGGTTTCACCAGGGCCGACTCAAAGCCCGAGCTTGCTGGCCAACCCGGCAAGCTCGCCAAGGTTGAATCCGCTGCCGCCGCTGGCCGGAACCTGGCCATTCGGCGTCAGGTGATTGACGGCACCCGGCAGGTACTGGGCGAGATGGCCCAGGATTTCAGAAGGGTCAACGCCCGCCTTCTGGGCCATGTCCTGCACGTGCTGACCCGCTGGCGTACCCGCGAGCGCCTGGCCAAGCTGTTGGCCGCTCACCGATTGGTTGGCGCCATTGCCCACCCACGATCCGACGACACTGCCCAAGCCGCCTTGTTCCAGGCTGGAAACCAGTCCGCCGACACCGCCGGATTTCTGGATCAAGCCGCCGATCAAATCCATCGTGGAATTGCCGCTGGTCCCGCCCTGCCCACCCACCAAGCCTTCCAATGCACCGAGTAATGACATGACCGCTCTCCTTTTCCTTGAGGCACGAAGTAAAGCCACGCGACCTTACCACCAAGTCGCGCGCGGGGGGCCGTTACAATGGTGGTGATGGATGTTTCGTACCTGCTGGACCCGCTCAACACCGCACAGCGCGAAGCCGTGGCCGCCGCTTCCGGCCACTATCTGGTGCTGGCCGGCGCGGGCTCGGGCAAGACCCGCGTGCTCAC
>DASSRT010000282.1:0-16521 GCA_035701705.1 Rhodanobacteraceae bacterium | reverse complement strand
AGCCGAAGTCGGTGGCGCCGAGACGCGCGGGCGGCGTCGCGCGCACCTTGGCGCAGCGGCGGCGGTCACCATCGGAAGCGAAGCCGGCGTAAAGGCGGCACTCAGGGTCCGCGCGCTCGGGCCAGCGGTTCGCCGAAGCTGCAAACGCGCGCCGCACGCGTTCGGCCAAGTCGCTGCTGGCACGGATCCGGTCGAGATGCTGCAGGCAGGCGTCGGGATCCAGCGCGATGCGCGCGACGTCCGTGCCGCGCAAGGTTTCAATCGGCGCAAGGAACGGCGACTTGTTGGCGTGTATCTCTTTCAGCGGCGGGCGGGCGATGGCGTCCGGCAGATCCTCGCGCGGCGTGTACATGCGCTCGACCAGATCGTCCGGCCCAAGCTCGACCCAGCCGTCGGGATCGACGCCAAGGTCGGCGACGATGAAAGTACCGGCACGATCGGGATGTTCGGCAATCGGCGCGACCATCGCCAGACAGCCGCGCGCGGGCGGATAGCGGCCGGATACATGCAGCAGCGGCTGCATGCCGGGCAGGGCGGACGCCAGCATCGCCGTGGCCGCCTTCTTGTCACGCAGCTTGAAGTACCAGTCGTACAGTCGTGGTTGTTTCGCGCGCAGCAGGCGCGCCAGCGCGATCGTGGCCTCGACGTCGGACAAGGCGTCGTGCGCACGCTTCTGTTCGAGCCGGTTGGCGGGCGCAAGCTGGTCGAGCTTGAACGACGGCATGCCATCGTCGCGCGTCGGCCATTCGATGCCGGCGGGACGCAGCGCGTAGCAGGCGCGCGCGAGATCCATGATGTCCCAACGCGAATTGCCGTTCCGCCACGCGTGCTCGTAAGGATCGAAGAAATTGCGGTAAAAAAGATTGCGGTTCACTTCGTCGTCAAAGCGGATCGTGTTGTAGCCGACCGAGCAGGTGCCGGGTTGCGCCATGAGTTCATGCACCCGGGCGGCGAAGTCCGATTCGATCAGGCCGTCCCGTGCAGCATCCTGCGGCGTGATGCCGGTGATCAGGCAAGCCTCGGGATGCGGCAGGGCATCGCGCGACGGCGCGCAGTGGAACGACTCCGCTTCGCCGATCGCGTTGAGATCCAGGTCGGTGCGGATCGCGGCGAACTGCGCCGGGCGATCACGCACGGGGTCGGTTCCGGTGGTCTCGTAGTCGTACCACAACAGCGTTGGCGTTGGCATCGGGCCAGCCTAAGGTGGCCGGCGATGCAAGGCAATCACCACGCACGCCTATGCTATGTTGGGCAATCAAGTAACGGGAGAATTGCATGGCCGGCTGCGCCGACGACAACCTGATCTGGGTCGATCTCGAAATGACCGGATTGTGTCCGGACACCGATTCGATCATCGAGATCGCGACGGTGGTGAC
Organism: Rhodanobacteraceae bacterium; assembly: GCA_035701705.1. Lineage (GTDB taxonomy): Bacteria > Pseudomonadota > Gammaproteobacteria > Xanthomonadales > Rhodanobacteraceae > 66-474. The sequence continues at coordinate 15,145 of DASSRT010000282.1, read as the reverse complement.
CGACCGGGATTTGAACGTGCTGGCCGAAGGGCCGCAGTTCGCGATCCACCATGACGAAGCGCGGCTGCTGGCGATGGATGACTGGAACCGCAGCCATCACACCAAGTCCGGGTTGTGGCAGAACGTGCTGGAATCGGGCGTCACGCACGGCGATGCCGAAGCGGGCACCCTCGCGTTCCTGAAGCAATGGGTGCCGGAAGGCAAGTCACCGATCTGCGGCAACTCGATTTGCCAGGACCGGCGCTTCCTGTATCGGCAGATGCCGACGCTGGAGCGCTACTTCCACTACCGAAACCTCGACGTGTCGACGCTGAAGGAACTGGCGCGCCGCTGGGCGCCGGCGGTGGCCAGGGGCTTCAGCAAGGACTCCGCGCACACCGCGCTTTCCGACATCATGGATTCGATCGAAGAGCTGCGTTACTACCGCGCACACATGGGCGAATTGGCGGGCTTGTAGGATCGGGTCGACTGCTTGGAGCGCGAACTACGAAGCGCGTTCCGGTGTTCGGGGGCTTGCGTTTCGTCCTCGCCGCGACGAGTTGCCCCCTTCGGAACGAAGGGGGTCGCGCGCAACGCGCGCGGGGGGATGTCGTCGTGCGCCAGGGAAGTTCGTCGCGCAGTACGGCGAAGCAAAGAGCCATCCCCCTCGATCCCACTTCCTGCGGAAGGGGGAAGACCAGCCACGAACCGTCCGCCTCGATCCCCCTTCCTGCGGAAGGGAGAAGGTATGTGCCACCCCCTTCGGAACGAAGGGGGGCGCGCGCAACGCGCGGGGGGATGTCGTCGTGTGCCAGGGAAGTTCGGCGCGCAGCACGGCGAACAGCCATCCCCCTCGCTCCCCCTTCCTGCGGACGGGGGAAGGCAAGCGGCAGCGTTCACGCCGCGGCGGCAACGTCCAGCAACACGTCCACGCCGTTTTCGGGATCAATCGACGCTGCCGGAATCGCATCGCCGCGTTTCCACGCGGCAACCGCATTGCGTTTGCCGGCGCCTTCGATCAGGTACAGCACCTGGCGTGCGTTGGACAGCCGCTGCGCGCTCAGGGACACGCGCTCCGGCGGCGGCTTGGGGGCGTCGAACACGGCCAGCATGCTGGGTGAGTCGGGATAGGCGCCCCAATCGTGGCCGGGAAACAGGCTGGCGGTGTGGCCATCTTCGCCGATGCCGAGCAACACCATGTCGAATGCGTCGATCGCGCGCAGCTCGCGCGCATACAACATGGCGGCTTCGCGCGCACCCGCTTCCGCGGGAATCGGATGCATGTTGGCGGCCGGGATGGCGACGTGGTCCAACCACTCGCTGCGCGCCATCTTGCTGTTGCGCTCGGGATCATCCGCAGGCAGGCAGCGTTCGTCGCCGTACCAGACGTGCCACCGCGCCCAATCCGCATCGGCGCTGCGCAAGGCGCGATAAAGCTTGCGCGGGGTGTTGCCACCCGCCAGCACGATGTCGAAGGCGGCGTGTTGCGCAATGGCATCGTGGGCCGCGGCGAGCACGCGCGCCAGGGCGTTGGCGCACAGCGAGGTGTCGTCCGGGAACACGTGCCAGCGCACGCTCTGGGCGGGCAGGGCGGCCGCCACGCGGTTCATTCCTTCTTCATCGCGTGGCCGCCGAACTCGTTGCGCATCGCCGACAGCAGCTTGTCGGAGAACGAATCGATGTCGCGCGAGCGCAGGCGCTCGATCAGCGACGCGGTGATGATCGGCGCGGGCACGTCGAGGTCGATGGCTTCGGCCACGGTCCAGCGGCCTTCGCCGGAATCGACCACATACGGGGCGATGTCCTTCATCTCCGGATCCCGCTTCAGTGCATCGGCGGTGAGGTCCAGCAACCACGATCGCACCACCGAGCCGTAGCGCCAGATCTGTGCGATCTGTTCGAGGTCGAGCTGGAATTCGCGCTTGTGCTTGAAGATCGCAAACCCTTCCGCATAGGCCTGCATCATTCCGTACTCGATGCCGTTGTGGACCATCTTCACGAAATGACCGGAGCCCACCGGGCCGACGTGGCCCCAGCCCTTGTCGGCCGCCGGTGCCAGGGTCTCGAAGATCGGCCGCAGGCGCTCGACGATCGCAGCTTCGCCGCCGACCATCATGCTGTAGCCTTCCTTCAAGCCCCACACACCGCCGCTGGTGCCGCAATCGACGAAATGGATGCCGTGCGCAGCGAGCTGCGTGGCGTGCCGCTGGTCGTCCTTGTAGTTGGAATTGCCGCCGTCGACGACCGTGTCGTCCTTGGCGAGTTTGTCCGCCAGGTCATCGACGCAACCGTCCACGATCTTCCCGGCCGGCACCATCAACCACACTGCGCGCGGTTGCTGCAGCGCCGCGACCAGCTTGTCGAGCGAATCAACCGCCTTGCCGCCGGCATCGACGAGCGCCTGGCGGGCCTTGTCGTTCGGGTCGAAGCCGATCACGTCGTGGCCCGCCGCGAGCAGGCGCTGCGACATGTAGTTGCCCATCTTGCCGAGGCCGATCATTCCAAGTTGCATGTGCTTCTCCTTCGTTGCGTGGTAGCGATGCCGGTGCACGGCGAAACGCCGATGTTAGCCCGCGTGGCGATCTGTTGCAGGTATCGGGATGCAGTCGATCCCGAAGCGGCGCTTTCGACTCGCATGCCGCCGAAGGGCGCGGGCGCGGTGAACACGATCCAGACGGGGCCGCGTCAAGCGATCGGCGTGTGCAGCCGGATCACTCGGGCGCGTTCAGGCGCCGCTTGTTGACGTGGAACAGCGGCGCATTGCCTTCCAGATCCTTGCCCTGGAAGTAACCGCGTTGCCACTTCTTCGCCACGGCCGCGGGATCGCCGTCGTGCAGGGCCTTGTTGAACTCGGCGCGCGAGATGCCCCACTCGGTGTAATCGGCCTTGAGTTTCGGTTCGTCGTCGATGTTGGCGATTTTCGGCGTGACGGCGTCCATCAAAGCGTGCGGGCAGAAGGTCACGAAGCAGAACGGGTCGCCCTTGCGGAAGCGCACCGTGCCTGGGCGCGTGAAGCGCCAGTTCATCGTGAACGGGAACGGCAACCAGTCGGTTTCGACCATGCCGTCCAGCGCCTGGATGCCATCAATCGCGAAGTTGGGCGCGCCGCGCACCCACAGGCCCCATCCGGGCGAGGTGCGGAACAACCAGCCGGTGTGGAAGGTCAGGATGCCGTGGCCGAAATGCGAGGTGATGAGCGCACGCAGTGCGTTCGGGTCGACGCCGGGCGCGCGTGCGGTGACCGCGTCGATACCCTGGCCACCGTTCCACTGCACCTCGAAATCCAGCGGCGAGGTCAGTTCCCAGCCGCTGGTGTTGGCCATCGACAAGGGCAGGCAGCGATACGCGTAGTGGTCATTGGTGTCATCCATCCACTGGCGATCGCGACGGCCGGGGATGATCGGCGCGGCCCGCGGATCGACGCGGTAGCAGATCAGCTGCGGCGCCGCGCCGGCTGGAATATCGGCGAGCGTGGGAACTTCCATCGCATGCATCGGGCACGCGCCCGCTTTGCTGGCGGTCTCGGACATGCAGCCCCTCCGGTGATGTGCGCCACGAATCTGGCAAACGCGGCATCCTGTGCCCGATTGCGGTGGACGTCAAGCTGCGCCGCCGCATGCTTTCACGAACGATTGAGGCGGTCGCGCGCATACTGGACGGCATTGTGCGAGCGCGCACGGATCACGCAGGGACCCGCCATGACCGACGACGCAGCAAGTTGCCGCGATGCCGTGCAGCTGCTTGGCAGCCGCGATTACACGGTGACATTGACGCCCGTGGGCACGGGCTGCAGCCGCTGGAAGGGGCTGGCCATCACGCGCTGGCATGCAGGTGACGGGAATGAACCGGGCGGCTGCGTGTACCTGCGGGACACCGCCGATGGACGGGTATGGTCGGCCACTGCGCGTCCCTGCGGCGGCGCCGTGCGCCACTGGTTCGATGAGGCGATGGCGCGCTTTGCACGTCGCGACGGCGCGGTCACGACCACGCTCGAAGTGGCGGTCGACCCCGAACGGGCGGTCGAAGTGCGCGGTGTCGGTGTGCGCAATGACGGCCCCGTTGGGCGCGTCATCGAATTGACTTCGTACGCCGAACTCGTGCTGGGCTCCGCCCGTGGTGACGACGCCCACCCGGCCTACTCGAAAATGTTCGTACAGACTGCCTGTGAAGATGGTGTCTTGCTGGCGTGGCGGCGCAAGAAAGACCCGTCGGAGCCCGATGTCTGGGCCGCACATGCGCTGGTTGTCGACGGCACCGAGGCGGGCAAGCGCGAATGCGAAACTGATCGTGCACGCTTCATCGGCCGTGATGGTTCGCTGGCGGCGCCTGCGGCTGCGCGAGCGGGACTGTCCAACACCGCCGGCACGGTGCTCGACCCGGTCTTCAGCCTGCGCACACGCATCAGGTTGGCCGCTGGCGCCACGCGCCGGGCCGCGTTCGTGACCGCCGTTGCAGCATCTCGTGACGAAGTGCTGGCGCTGATCCGCGAATATCTCTCGACCGCCGCGTGCGCGGACGTGTTCGCGCGTGCGCGCGTTGCTTCCACGCAAAACCTGCGCGACGAGGGTGTAGACGCACGTTCCGCGCGCGCCTTTCAATCGCTTGCAGGGGCACTGGTCGGCGTCGATGCGGGCCTGCGCGCGGATCCCGCCGTGTCCGCAAGCGGCGAGGGCGGTGCACCCGTGCTGTGGGCCAAGGGCATTTCGGGCGACCTGCCGATCGTCTTGGCGCGGGTCGTGGACGCAGCCGGCGTGGCACTGGTTGCAGACCTGCTGCGCGCGCAGCGTTACCTGCGGGCGCGGCAGTTGCCGGCGGATCTCGTGGTGCTGGATGCATCCGCCGCCAGTGACGCGGATGCGACCACAGCGGCGCTGCAACCGTTGCGTGCAGCAAACGGAGCCGGTGACAAATCGCAGGGTTCGTTGTTCGTGCTGCGCGACGCCGAACTCGACGCGCGCTTGCGTGCTGGCTTGCACACCGTCGCATGCGCGGTGTTCGACGGCGCCGATGGCGATCTCGCTGCGCAACTCGCGGAGCGTGATCGTGCCGACGGCGTGACCACGTTCGCGCCGCAACCGGGATCGCGGGCCCGCGGCGGCCAGCCCGCGTCGTTGCCGAAACCCGCGGACCTCGACCACTGGAATGGTTGCGGCGGGTTCACGCAGGACGGACGCGAATACGTGACGATCCTGCGCGAAGGCGTGCATACGCCGGCGCCGTGGTCGCACATCATCGCCAATCCGGATTTCGGATTCCTCGTGACCGCGACCGGTGGCGGCTATGCGTGGGCCGGCAACAGCCAGCAGAACCAGATCACGGCATGGTCGAACGATGCTGTGCGCGATCCGCCGGGCCAGTGCTTCCTGCTGCGCGACCGCGACGATGGCAGCGAATGGAGCGCCACCGCATCGCCGTTGCGTGCCGGCGGCGCGACCTACGTCACCCGCTTCGGACCGGGCTACGCCCGCTTCGATGCCAACGTGCACGGCATGGAATCGGAATTGACGCAATGCGTCGCCACAGCCGATCCGGTGCAGTTGTCGCGGCTGCGCCTGCACAACCACAGCGGGCGCACACGCCGCATTGCGGTCGCGCAAGTGGTCGCATGGCGCCTTGGCGCGATCGGCAACGACCCGCGCGCGACCACGTTCTGCGATGCCGATGCGAGGCGCGCCGCGGTGTTCGCGCGCAATGCATGGCGGGACGAGTTTGCGCAGGCAAGCGCGTTCATCGCCTGCGGCGCCGAAACCGCCGCCTGCGGCAGCGAAGCCGATCGCAGCGCCGTCGTTGCGCAGGTGGAGCTCGCGCCGGACGCAAGTGTCGAACTGCTGTTCCTGCTCGGCGAGGGCACCCACCGCGCAGCCTCCGAAGCACTGGTTGATCACTACCGCGATGCGGATTTCGAGGCCGCGCTCACGGCGTCAGGCGAGCTTTGGGACAGCGTGCTCGGTCCCTTGCAAGTCGAGACGCCGCAGCACTCGATCGACCTGCTGGTGAACCGCTGCCTGCCATACCAGGTGCTGGCTTGCCGGCTGTGGGCGCGCACCGCGTTCTATCAGGCCAGCGGTGCGTTCGGGTTCCGCGACCAGTTGCAGGACGTCGGCGCGCTCTGCATCGCGCGGCCAGACTTGGCGCGCCAGCACATCCTGCTGTCGGCGTCGCGCCAGTTCGAGGAAGGGGATGCGCAACACTGGTGGCTGCCGCCGTCCGGCAAGGGCGTGCGCACGCGCATCGTGGATGACCGCTTGTGGTTGCCCTACATCGTCGCGCATTACGTCAACACCACCGGTGATGCGGCGATCCTCGACGTGCAGGTGCCGTTCGTGCAGGGTGCAGCACTGCAACCCGGGCAGACGGATGCTTTCTTCGCACCCGGCAAGACCGCCACCACCGCGACCCTGTTCGAGCATTGCGCGCGCGCCATCGACGTCAGCCTTGCGAACGGCGTACATGGGTTGCCCTTGATGGGCACCGGCGACTGGAACGACGGCATGAACCGCGTCGGCGCCGGCGGCAAGGGCGAGAGCGTGTGGATGGGCTGGTTCCTGTGCCGGGTGATCGCCGACTTCAAGCCGTTCGCGGATGCACGCCGCGATGCGCGTGCATCCAGCTGGCACGACCATGTGCGCACGCTGCAACTCGCCCTCGAAACCAAGGCATGGGACGGCGCGTGGTATCGGCGCGCGTTCTACGACGACGGCACGCCACTCGGCAGCGCAGCCGACAGCGAGTGCCGCGTCGAATCGATGGCGCAATCGTGGACCGTGATCAGCGAAGCCGGCGATCCGGAGCGCGCGCGGCAGGCCATGCAGGCGGTCAACCAGCACCTCGTGCGCCCGCACGATGGCGTGGTTGCGCTGTTCACGCCACCGTTTGACCACACCACGCACGACCCTGGTTACATCAAGGGTTACCCGCCGGGCCTGCGTGAAAACGGTGGCCAGTACACCCACGGGTCGATCTGGTCGCTGATCGCCTACGCGATGTTGGGCGAGGGCGACAAGGCTGGCGAACTGCTGGAGATTTTCGATCCGATCCGGAAATCGGATTCGGCGGAGAAGGCCGAACGCTACAAGGTCGAGCCCTATGTCGAGTGCGCGGACGTCTATTCGGTCGCGCCACACGCCGGGCGCGGCGGCTGGACCTGGTACAGCGGTTCGGCCGGCTGGTTGTATCGCGCGATCGTGGAATGGGTGCTGGGATTTCGACTGCAGGGCGAGCGCTTGCGGCTCGATCCCTGCATTCCCCGCAGCTGGCGCGGCTTCAGCTTGCGTTATCGCCACCGCAGCAGCAGCTACCTGATCGACGTGGAAAACCCCGGCCGGGTCTGCCGCGGCATCGCCAGCATCGAAGTGGATGGTGTAACGTTGCAGGATTCGAACGCCGGCATTGCCCTGGTCGATGACGGCGCGGCGCACCATGTTCGCGTGATCATGCACAAGGAGCAGCATTAATGGCCACCAGCAAGTCCGATGCCTTCGTGTTCTTCGGCGCCACCGGCGACCTTGCCTACAAGCAGATCTTTCCGGCGCTGCAGGAGCTGATCAAGCACGGCAAGCTCGACATGCCGGTCATCGGCATCGCGCGATCCGGCTGGGATGTCGGGCAATTGCGCCAACGCGCGCACGACAGCCTCGCGGCGCATGGCGGCGTCGACAAGAAGGCCTTCGCCAAGCTCTCGAAGCAATTGCAGTACATCGACGGCGACTACAACGACGCCGCCACCTTCACGCGCCTGCGCGACGCGCTGGGCGGTGCCGAACATCCGCTGCACTACCTCGCGATCCCACCCGCCATGTTCGTGCCGGTGGTGAAGGGGCTCGCCGCATCGGGGTGCGCGAAGGGCGCGCGGGTGATCGTGGAGAAGCCCTTCGGGCGCGACCTTGCCTCCGCGCGTGCGCTCAACCGCACGCTGCACCGCTACTTCCGCGAGCACGACATCTTCCGCATCGACCATTACCTCGGCAAGGAGCCGGTGCAGAACCTTTTGTACTTCCGCTTCGCCAACGCGCTGCTGGAGCCGATCTGGAACCGCGACAACATCGCCAGCGTGCAGATCACGATGGCCGAGGATTTCGGCGTGCAGGGCCGCGGACGCTTCTATGACGGCGTCGGCGCCATCCGCGACGTGGTGCAGAACCACATGTTCCAGGTGCTGGCGCTGCTGGCGATGGGGCCTCCCGCCAGTCGCAGCGCCGATGCGATCCGCGACGAAAAGCTGCAGGTATTCCGCTCGATGCGCGCCATGCGTCCCGACGACCTCGTGCGCGGCCAGTTCGACGGGTACCGCAAGGAGCCGGGCGTGGCGAAGACCTCGACCGTGGAAACCTTCGCAGCCCTGCGCCTGCACATCGACAGCTGGCGCTGGGCCGGGGTGCCGTTCGTGATTCGCGCCGGGAAACAGTTGCCGGTGAAATGCACCGAGGTGCTGGTGCGCCTGAAGCACCCGCCGCAACGCGTGTTCGATGACGCGCCGGACAGCGCGGTGAACTGCTTCCGTTTCCGGCTGAATCCGGACGTGATCATCTCGCTCGGTGCGCGCGTCAAGGAGCCCGGCGAGGCGATGACGGGCCACCCCGTGGAGCTGGTCGCGCACCGCCACGTGCGCGATGAGATGGCGCCCTACCAACGCCTGCTGGGCGATGCCATCGACGGCGACTCGGCCCTGTTCACCCGCGACGACTGCGTCGAGGAAGCGTGGCGGGTGCTTGATCCGATCCTCGGCGACAAGGTGCCGGTGCACAAGTACAAGCCCGGCAGCTGGGGGCCGAAGGAAGCCAATGCGCTGGTGGCCGACATCGGCGGCTGGAACGATCCCGAACTTGAGCCCGCGCCCAAGGCAAGGAAATGAGCGATCCCGCGCGCATCGTGTTCCTGTTCGACGTCGACAACACCCTGCTCGACAACGACCGCGTGCACGCCGACTTCGACCGGCACATCGCCGAGGAATTCGGTGCGGACGAGGCCCGCCGCTACTGGGACATTTACGAGGCACTGCGCGACAAGCTCGGCTACGTCGATTACCTCGGCGCCGTCCAGCAATTCCGCCTGGGCTGCGACGACGAATTGCGGGTGCAGCGGCTCGCCGCGTTCCTGCTCGACTATCCATTCGCCGAGCGCCTGTACCCCGGCGCGCTGGATGCGATCGCGCACCTGTCGCAGTTCGGCCCCTGTGCCGTGCTGTCCGACGGCGACGTGGTGCTGCAGCCGCGCAAGGTCCGCAAGTCCGGCATCGAGGCCGCAGTCGACGGGCGGGTCTTGATCTACATCCACAAGGAACGCATGTTGGATGACGTGGCCGGCCACTATCCCGCGGACCATTACGTGATGGCCGAAGACAAGCTGCGCGTCCTCGACGGCATGAAAAACCGCTGGCGCGAACGCCTGACCACGGTGTTCGTGCGCCAGGGCCATTACGCCAACGACCCGGCCGCGCGCAAGGAATACCCACCGGCACAAATCGAGCGGGGCGGCATCGGCGAGCTGTGCGGCATGCCCGTCGACGCCTTCCTCACCGCAACCCAATCGGCAACCGCCACGGAGTGAAGCCATGAATCCCACCAAGTCATTGCACGACCTCGGCCAGAGCATCTGGCTGGACAACATCACGCGCGGCATCCTCGACGACGGCACGCTCGCGCGCTACATCGCCGAGGACAACGTCACGGGGCTCACGTCGAATCCCTCGATCTTCGACAAGGCCATCTCGGGTGGCAACGACTACGACAACGCCATCGTCGAATTGCTGGCGCAAGGCCAGCGTGGCGAGGAACTGTTCTTCTCGCTGGCGCTGCAGGACCTCACCCGCGCCGCCGACCTGTTCAAACCCGCCCACCATCTCAGCGACGGCGTCGACGGTTTCGTATCGCTGGAAGTGTCGCCGCTGCTGGCCGACGACACCCAGGCAACCATCGAATCCGCGGTCGAGCTGCACGCAAAGGCGCGCCGCGACAACCTGTTCATCAAGATTCCCGGCACGCCCGCGGGCATCCCCGCGATCGAAGAGGCCATCTACCGCGGCGTGCCGATCAACGTGACGCTGCTGTTTTCGCGCGAGCAATACCTCGCCGCCGCGGAAGCCTGGATGCGCGGCATCGAGCGACGCATCGCCGAAGGCAAGCATCCCAACGTCGATTCGGTGGCCTCGGTGTTCATCAGCCGCTGGGATGTCGCGGTCGCCGACAAGGTTCCGGCCGATTTGAAGGACAGGCTTGGCATCGCGATCGGCCAGCGCACCTACAAGGCCTACTGCGACCTGCGCGAGACGCCGCGCTGGAAGAAGATCATCGCGGCCGGCGTGCACCCGCAACGCCTGTTGTGGGCCAGCACCGGCACCAAGGACCCCAAGGCTTCCGACACGCTTTATGTCGAGGCACTGGCGGCCCCCGACACCATCAACACGATCCCCGACAAGACCCTGCGCGCCTACGCCGACCACGGCCAACTGCGCGGTGCGATGGCGCGCGATGGCGGCGATTGCGAACAGATGATCGCGCAATTCAACGCGGCGGGCGTCGACGATGCCGCACTGGCCGGCAAGCTGCAGCGGGACGGCGCCGCGGCGTTCGTGAAATCCTGGAACGACCTGCTGGCCCGCATTGCGCAGAAGAGCGCAAGCGTGGAAGCGGCGGGGCAGGGAGCGCACGCATGAAGGCAACCCCCTTGCGGACGTCGGCGGAGTGGAGTGCCCTGGCCCGGCATTGGCAGGCACTGCGTGGCACCACGCTGAAGGGTTTGTTCGACGCGGAGCCCGGGCGCGGTACGCGCATGGTCGCCGACGGTGCCGGCCTGCATCTCGACTATTCCAAGAACCTCGCCACCGACGAGACCTTGCGCCTGCTGCAGGCGCTGGCCAAGGCACGCGGCGTGTTCACGCGCCGCGATGCGATGTTTCGCGGCGACAAGATCAACGAGACCGAAAAACGCGCCGTGCTGCACGTGGCACTGCGTGCGCCGCGCGGCGCACGCATCCTGGTCGATGGCGTCGACGTCGTGCCGGAGGTGCACGAGGTGCTGGACCGCATGTCCGCCTTCAGCGACAAGGTGCGTTCCGGCGAGTGGCGTGGGCATTCCGGCAAGCCCATCCGCAACGTCATCTCCATCGGCATCGGCGGATCCGACCTCGGTCCGGTGATGGCGTACGAGGCACTGAAGCACTACAGCCGCCGCGACATGACGTTCCGCTTCGTGTCCAACGTCGATCCCACCGACTTCGTGGAAGCCACCCGCGACCTCGATGCCGAAGAAACCCTGTTCATCATCTGCTCCAAGACTTTCACCACGCTGGAGACGCTGACCAACGCACACGCCGCAAGGGATTGGTGCCTGCAGAAACTCGGTGGAGATGAGGCTGCCGTTGCCAAGCACTTCGTCGCGGTTTCGACCAATGCGGCGGAGGTCGAAAAGTTCGGCATCGACACCGCCAACATGTTCGGCTTCTGGGATTGGGTCGGCGGCCGCTACTCGATGGATTCGGCCATCGGCCTGTCGACGATGCTGGCCATCGGGCCGGAACATTTCCACGAAATGCTGGCCGGCTTCCATGCGATGGACACGCATTTCAAAAGCACGCCGCCTGAAAGAAACCTGCCCTTGCTGATGGGGCTGCTTTCGATCTGGTACAACAATTTCTTCGGCGCGCAGACCGTGGCGGTGCTGCCCTACGCGCAATACCTGAAGCGCTTTCCGGCTTACCTGCAGCAGTTGACGATGGAGTCGAACGGCAAGCATGTCACGCTGGACGGCGGGCACGTTGACTGCGCGACCGGTCCGATCTATTGGGGCGAGCCCGGCACCAACGGCCAGCATTCGTTCTACCAGCTGATCCATCAGGGCACGCGCCTGATCCCGTGCGACTTCATCGGCTTCGAGCATGCACTGACGCCGCTGGGTGGGCAGCATGACCTGCTGATGGCGAACCTGATCGCCCAGACCGAGGCGCTCGCGTTCGGCAAGACACCGCAGCAGGTGCGCGCTGAAGGCTCGCCGGAATGGCTGGTGCCGCACCGGGTGTGCGAAGGCAACCGGCCTACCAACACCATCCTCGCCGAGCGCCTGACGCCGCATGCGCTCGGTACCCTGGTGGCGTTGTACGAGCACAGCGTGTTCGTGCAGGGCGCGATCTGGAACATCGACTCCTTCGACCAGTGGGGCGTGGAGCTCGGCAAGCAGCTCGCGAAGAAGGTGATCCCGCAGTTGCGCGATGCGGGGGAGCCGAAACTCGAACACGACAGCTCGACCAATGCATTGATCCGCCGCTACCGCGCTGCGCGCAAGGCAAGCTGATGGGTGGCGAAAAGATCAGTCCGCTTGCCGGCAAGCCCGCACCGCAGTCGATCCTGGTCGACGTTGCCAGGCTTCTGGCCGCGTATGTGGATATGCGTCCAGACGTGTCGAATCCACTGCAGCGCGTCGCCTTCGGCACCTCCGGACACCGCGGCACCTCGTTCGACGGCAGTTTCAACGAGTGGCACATCCTCGCGATCACGCAAGCCATTTGCGATTTCCGCGTGAAAGAGTCGGTGACCGGACCGATCTACATCGGCTACGACACCCACGCCCTGTCGAAGCCGGCATTCAAGAGCGCGCTGGAAGTGCTGGCCGCGAACGGGGTCAGCGTGCTGACTTCCAAGCGCGGTGAATTCACCCCGACGCCGGCCATCTCGCACGCGATCCTGTGCCACAACCGCGGCCGCGAGTCGGGGTTGGCCGATGGCATCGTGATCACGCCCTCGCACAACCCGCCCGACAACGGCGGCTTCAAGTACAACCCCGTCAATGGCGGGCCGGCCGGCACCGAAATCACGGCATGGGTGCAGCATCAGGCCAATGAGTACCTCGCCAACAAGCTTGCCGGCGTGAAGCGCGTGCCGTTCGCGCAGGCGTGTGCAGCCGCGACGACGCAGACCCACGATTATCTCGATGCCTACGTGACCGATCTGGCCAACGTCATCGACTTCGATGCGATCCGCGGCGCGGGCTTGAAACTCGCGGTCGATCCGCTGGGCGGGGCAGGGGTGCACTACTGGGCACCGATTGCGGAACGCTACGGCATCGACCTGACGGTGGTCAGCGAGGTGGTCGATCCGCAATTTGCATTCATGACCGTGGACTGGGACGGCAGGATCCGGATGGACCCGTCCTCGCCGTATGCGATGCAACGGCTGCTGGCCCTGAAGGGCGATTACGACGTCGCCTTCGCCTGCGACACCGACCATGACCGCCATGGCGTCGTCACGCGTTCGACCGGCCTGCTCAAGCCCAATCACTATCTTTCGGTGATGATCGACTTCCTGTTCCGCGAGCGGAAGCATTGGCCGGGTTCGGTGGCCATCGGCAAGACCGTGGTCAGTACGGCCATGATCGACCGCGTCGCAAAGAAAGCTGACCACAAACTGTACGAAACTCCGGTCGGGTTCAAATGGTTTGCGCCGGGCCTGTTCGATGGCCAACTCGGCTTTGGCGGCGAGGAAAGCGCGGGCGCGTCCTTCCTGCGCCGTGACGGCTCGGTCTGGACCACCGACAAGGATGGCATCGTACCGGCGCTGCTTTCGGCGGAGATCACGGCGCGTAGGGGGCGCGACCCCGGCGAGGTCTATCAGACACTGGCCGCTGAGCTCGGAAACCCCGTGACCGACCGCATCCAGGCAGCCGCTTCGCCAAAGCAAAAACAGAAGCTTGCCAAGCTTTTTGCGAGTGATATCACACTTGATTCATTGGCCGGCGACAAGGTCACAAGCGTGATCGACAAGGCCCCCGGCAACGGAGCGCCCATCGGCGGCATCAAGGCGGTGTCCGCGCACGGCTGGTTCGCCGCACGGCCATCCGGCACCGAAGACATCTACAAGATCTACGCGGAAAGCTTCAGGGACGAACAGCACCTGCAATCGATCCTCGCCGAGGCGCAGCACGTCGTCGACAAGGCGATTGCCTGAACCTTCGCTGCGGTGACACGCGATGAACGCGAACAAATCCGGCAAGTCCACGCCAGGCAAGTTCAAGGTCGGCGACCACGTCGGCTGGAATTCCGAAGCCGGCCACGTCAGCGGCACGATCATCAAGATCCATACCGCCGACTTCGACTACAAGGGCCACACGCACCGCGCGACGCCCGACGATCCACAGTACGAGATCAAGAGCGACAAGACCGACCACGTCGCCGCGCATCGTGGGCGTGTGCTGACGAAACTCGCGAAGTGACCCGACGGCGCTGGAAACGGCAACAGGTGGGGATAGAGGGGCGCCTGGACTCAACTACTTCCAGTCGCTCGGCCTGTGGCCCGCTGGCGGTCGCGATCCCGCCGCCAGCACTCGGCCTGCCGACAGGTCAAGCCCCACCAATTCAGGTCCGCGAGCCTGTACGTGTAGCCTTCCGGCGACACCAGCCCAGCACGGGAGAGCGTCCAGCCGCGCCATTCTGGCCGCAGTGTCCCCAAGTCGCCCAGGCGGAACAGCCGCAGCAGCTTGACCGCCGACCACGGCACCCGATGCGTGCCGCGATCCCATGCCCGGACGGTGGACATCGAGCAGCCGAGCAGATCGGCGCAGGCCTTCCGGCTCAACAAGCACGATCGTCGAAGCTCGCGGAACCCGTCCGGCGGCAGGTGCCAGACCCGGCGACGGGGGGGCGAAGTGTGACCCCGAACGCCGCCGAGAACCGCGCAACGGCGCGGCCTGCACCCTCGTTGATTGATGCAAATGCCTATTGTGTCAAATAATGATTGTTTGTCTTTGATGCTTGACCCGGGTATTCGCGAGTTGTTGCGCATGTTTGTCTGCCGAGGACGTTTGCAGGCCGCATCCTCAGAAACTATGGTCCACATGCGCGTAAATCCTTGGGCCACTTCCAACATCGGCGGTCGAGACTGCGCCAATTCAGGCACAGCGGCAGATAAAGGTGTGCCGTGCCAACTGATGCGGTTGCAGAAAAGCCTCCTGAACCATGCCGACCAGATTTTCGGCTGGCGAATCCGCTGGGGTAGTCAGACCCGGCCTGCCCGCACCGCGCGAGCCCGCACATCACTTCGGCGATGGGAACAAGGACCCTCCGCAGACCGTGACATCCTCGAAGGCTGGGCATTGAGGGCGACGCGTCGCGAAGGCGTGCTGGAGGCTGCGTGATGCAACCTTTGGAGGCCAAAGTACAGTGCGAACACTGGCCGGCGTC
>DASSRT010000281.1:0-2929 GCA_035701705.1 Rhodanobacteraceae bacterium | reverse complement strand
CGCGCCGATTCCAGGCCCTGCTCGTGGCAATAGGCGTCACTGTCGGCGAGGTGCGCGGTGATGGCCGCGGTGAGATGCGCCGGCGCACGAAAGCCGAAGCGGCCGGGGTTGCCGATGTTGAGCTTCAGGATCGGATGGCCGGCGGCTTCGAGCTCGCGCGCACGCCGGGCCAGCGCACCCCGGATTTCGTAGCGCACCCGATCCAGCCGCGCGCTCGCCGCAACGGCAGTCTGATTGAAGGTTTTGATGGACATGGCCGCGCATGGTAGCGAAACCCGCGATCCAATACAGCGGCCGCCGGCACGGACTTTCTTGCATGTGGTCTGCATGCGCGCCTGAACGCCAGCCACGCACCCGGCTGCAAACGCTTGCGGGATCGGGCATGCTAGCGACCGCACCCAGGCTCGCACACATCCCGCGACGTTCCGTACCGGCGAACCCGCCATGGCAACCGACTCCACGCATACCGCGTCGACGCTGCAACGCATCGGCTGGCGCGGCGATCTTCCGCCCCTTGCCGCGCAACAGACCATCGCCCGCGTATCCGCCCAGCACCGGGCCGGCTACGAGGTGCACGACGGCACGCAGACCTTCAACGCGCAACCGGCGCCGAAATTCCTCAAGCGCAATCTCGATCCCGCCGAGCGTCCTGCGGTTGGTGACTTCGTGGTCATCGAAGCGGGCGCGCCGCCGCACATCGTGCAGGTTTTGCCGCGCCGGGGCGTGCTGTCGCGCGCTGCCGCCGGCGAGCGCTACGCGCGCCAGAGCATCGCCAGCAACGTCGACGTGGTGCTGGTGCTGACCGGCCTCGATGGCGATTTCAATGCAGCGCGGATCGAGCGCTACCTGGCCCTGATCGAGGGCTCGGGCGCGCGTGCCGTGGTGGTACTTACCAAACACGATCAGGTGGACCAGGCCGACGCCGAAGCCAGCGTGGCCTCGCTGCGCGAACGCCTGCCCGCCGGCACGCCGATCCACGCCATCAACGCGAAGGACCCGGCCAGCGTCGCGGCACTTGCAGTACATCTCGTGCCCGGCGCCACCGCGGCACTGGTCGGCTCCTCGGGCGCCGGCAAATCCACGCTCACCAACACCTTGCTCGGCGAAGCCCGCATGGCCACCGCCGCCACCCGCACCACCGATGGGCACGGTCGCCACACCACCACCCATCGCGCGCTGATGCCGCTGCCGGGCGGCGCATGCCTGATCGACACCCCCGGCATGCGCGAATTGAAGCTGACCGGCGACGAGGATCTGGAACTCTTCGCCGACATCGAAGCCATCACCGAGCAATGCCGGTTCGCCGACTGCGGCCACGGCAACGAACCCGGCTGCGCGGTGCGCCAGGCCATCGAGGAAGGCGAACTCGATCCGGTGCGCTGGCGGCACTACCTGAAGCTGCAAGGCCAGCGCGAAGAACAGGCTGCGCGCGTCGAAGAACGCCTGAATGCCGGCCGCGAACCGGTGCGCTCGCAGAAGCGCCGCAGCTGGCAGGAACGCGAGTAGCGGCCAGGCCATGACGCACGCCGCGGCCGCACCCGACCTGCGACACTGTGCCGCGCTCGACAAGCGGTTGGTGGAAGCGGTGCGGCGGATTCGCGTGCTGGACACGGTCGCCTGGCCGGCGACCGTCGAGCAGCAGTTTCTCGAACAACTCCAGCGCGGCCACGAAACCCTGCCGCACTTCGATTACATCGCCCCGGATTTCTCGGCCGAACGCAGCGAGCTTTCCGCCATCGCGAAAGAGGCCGACGCCGCGCATCCGCTCGGCGCCTATCTCGCGCGCAGCGCCGCCTCGTGGCAAACCGCGGCGTGCATGCTCGAAGCGGTGGGCACCGCGGGCGTCACCGCGCCCTCCATCGAACTCTACGGCAAACCCGGCGACGCACTGCCCGGCGGCACCCAGAAGAACCTCGACGCCGCGCGCTATTTTTTCTCCATTGCCGAAAAGCTGGGCGCCGGCGAAGCCTTGTCCGAGGCGGACTATTGCATTCCGGCGGAAGTGCTGCGCGACGAAGTGCAGGCGGAGGTCGACGCCTGTTTCGGTGCCGGCGCAGTGCGCGTGGAAATCGACCCCGACCTCACCGCCAAGGCCGCCGCCGGCGCGAGCCGCATCCGGCTGCGTGGCGGCACCTGCTTCTCCGAATACGACCGTTCGCAACTGCTCGCGCACGAAGCCTTCGTGCACACACTGACCGCGCGCAACGGCCGCGCGCAACCGATCCTGAAATCACTGTCGCGCACCGCGCCACGCGCCACCGCGACCCAGGAAGGCCTCGCGGTGTTCGCGGAGCTGATGTCCGGGTCGATCGACATCGCGCGCCTGCAACGCATCAGCTTGCGCATCCTCGCCATCGACATGGCGCTCGCCGGCGCCGACTTCATCGAGGTCTACCGCTGGTTTCGCGATCACGGCCAGGGCGTCGCCGACAGCTTCTATTCCACCCAGCGCGTGTACCGCGGCGTGCCGGTCACCGGCGGCGCGGCTTTCACCAAGGACAACGTGTATCTCGCCGGGCTGCTCACCGTGCACACGTTCTTTCGCTGGGCCTTCAAGCGCCGCCGGCTGGGCCTGCTCACGCACCTGTTCGCCGGCAAGCTGGCGCTGGACGACGCGATTGCGCTGCGGCCCTGCTTCGCCGACGGCAGCGTGGCGGAACCCGAATTCCTGCCGTCATGGGTGCAACGCTCGCAGGGCCTCGCGGGCAAGCTCGCGTTCTCGCTGTTCGCCAACAAGATCCGGATGGGCCGGATCGGCGAGTGGGAATAGGCAAACCCGCGCGCCGTGGTCGCGTCGCGGCTTCCGCCGCTCCTACATCCGATGCGCCGCCATGGTCGCGGCTTCCGCCGCTCCTGCGTTTGATGCTTGGCCGATGATCGCGGCTTCCGCCGCTCCTACGCTTGGTGCATGGCGATGGTCGCGGCTTCC
>DASSRT010000280.1:0-4491 GCA_035701705.1 Rhodanobacteraceae bacterium | reverse complement strand
CGCCCTACCCAAGCTGCCGCGTGCCTGCCAAAATGACCGTACGTGCGGACCGGTGTGTTCGGTTCCACCCGGCTCGATGGTTGCCCAGATGTTTCCCCGACGATTCCTTGCCCGCCTGCTGATCCCGGCGCTGTTGCTGCTCGCCGCCACAGGCGCGTTTGCGCAAAGCCTGAGCCCGGGCGATGGCCTGTTGCCGGTGACCAAGGCGTTCGCGCTGAAAGTGATCGTCGACAAGCCCGGCCATGTCGCGCTGCACTTCGACATCGCGCCGCACTACTACCTGTACCGCGGCCGCATCCACGCGAAAATCCTCACCACCGGCATCACGGCCGGGAAGCTCGACCTGCCGCCGGGCACCAAGGAACACGACGAATTTCTCGGCGACGTCGAGATCTACCACGACGCCGTGGACGGCGCGTTGCCCTTCACCACCAACGGCGCGCTGCCGGCCACGTTCAACCTGACCGTGGAATACCAGGGTTGCCACGAGATCACGCCGAAGATCTGCTACCCGCCGCACACCGAAACCTTCACCCTGCCGACCGCGGGCGGCGGCCCACTGGCCACCGCCGACGGCGGATTCCCGGGAGCAGCATCGCCGCCGCCAGACAGCGCGATCACCGCCTCCATTACCGCCGCGTTGACTGCCAAACCGAGCCAACCGCTGCCGGATCTGCACGCGGCGGCGAGCGACGACGCGGCACCGCCGGCACCGCTCTCCATCGGCCTCGCCCTTGCGCTGCTGTTGGCCTTTGTCGGCGGCTTGATCCTGAACCTGATGCCTTGCGTGCTGCCGATCCTCGCCGTGAAAGCGGTCGGCGTGCTGGAAAGCAACGGCAGCCGCAGCGAGGCGCGGCGCCACGCGTTGGCCTACGGCGCCGGCGTCATCGCCAGCTTCCTCGTGATCGGCCTCGTGATCCTTGCCTTGCGCAGGGCCGGTCACGCGCTCGGCTGGGGCACGCAACTGCAGCAGCCGCTGATCGTCGCGGTGCTGGCCTGCGTGCTGTTCGTGGTCGGCCTGTCGATGTCGGGCGTGGTGCAGTTCGGATCGCGCTTCGGCAACGTCGGCGGCGCGCTCACGCGTAGCGGCGGCACGGCCGGACATTTCTTCACCGGGGTGCTGGCCGTGATCGTCGCCACGCCGTGCACCGCGCCGTTCATGGGCGTGGCGCTGGCGTATGCGTTCGTCGCACCGCCAGCGCATGAACTCGCGGTGATGCTGGTGCTCGGCATCGGCCTCGCCCTGCCGCTAACCCTGATCGGATTGGTGCCGGCGCTGGCCCGGCTGCTGCCGAAACCGGGCCACTGGATGGAAACGCTGAAGCAGATCCTCGCGTTTCCGATGTACCTGTCGGCGGTGTGGCTGGTGTGGGTGCTGGCGCACCAGCGCGGCGCCGATGCAGTGGCGTTGGTGCTGATCGCGATGACCCTGCTGGCGGCGGCAGCGTGGTGGCATGGCCGACGCAGCAACGTGCGCCGGGCCGGCCACGTGTTCACGTTGGTGCTCGCGTGCGCGGCGATCGCGTCCGTCGTCGCGGTTGCGCGCGTCCCCCCGCCCGCGCGGGCAGCGACGATCGAGGGCGACGCGGTGGCCTTCAGCTCCGCAAAACTGCAGGCGTTGCGCGCCGCCGGCACGCCGGTCTTCGTCGACATCGGCGCCGACTGGTGCGTCACCTGCAAGGCCAATGAATACACGGTGCTGCACACTTCCGCGTTCCGCGATCTGCTGAAGCGCACCGGCACGGTCTACATGAAAGGCGACTGGACCGACGTCAACCCCGAGATCGGCGCCTACCTCCGGCAGTTCCACTCGCCGGGCGTGCCGCTGTACGTGGCGTACCCGCGCGGCGGCGGCGCCGGCCACGCGCTGCCGACCATCCTGACCACGGCGATCGTGCGCAACGCGCTTGAAGGGAACGCACCATGATGGACCGCCGCACGATCCTGATCCTGGTCCTGGCCTGCCTCGCGGCGGCCGGCGGCTGGTGGCTGCAATACCGCTGGGCCAACGCGCTGCCGGCGCAACCCGCGGCGCCGGCGGGCGTGCGCGTGTTCGCCGTCGGCGACTCGACCAGCGATTACGCGCTGCCGGATCTCGCCGGCCAGACCACCACGCTGGCGAAGTGGCACGGCAAGGTCGTGCTGCTGAATTTCTGGGCGACCTGGTGCGCACCGTGCCGCTCGGAAATGCCGATGCTGGCCAAGCTGCAACGCGAACAGGCCGCCAACGGCCTGCAAGTGGTCGGCATCGCGATGGACCAACCGGCGTCGGCGGCCGCCTTCCTCAAGCAGAGGCCGGTGGATTACCCGATCCTGATCGGCATCGACGCCGATCCGGTGCCGACCACCACCTTCGGCGACACCGCGGGATTGCTGCCCTACAGCGTGCTGATCGGCCGTGACGGGCGCATCCTCAAGACCAAACTCGGGGTGCTGGATCCGGCGACCATCGCCGACTGGCTGGCTGCAGCCAACCGCAACAAGTCGTAGAACACGCGACTAACTTCACCCAACTCCAGCGAATGTGCACTAATCGCTGGACAAAATTTGAACGACGGTTCAGACTTCGCCGCTTCCATTCGCGCCCGGGCGTCTTGAACCGCGTGGCACAGATTCTCGTCCTCCACGGCCCCAACCTCAACCTGCTCGGGATGCGCGAGCCGGACGTTTACGGCCGTGCGAAACTGGCGGACATTGACCACGCGCTCACGACCCAGGCCGAAGCCGCCGGGCACACCCTGACCTGCTTCCAGTCCAACGCCGAGCATGAACTGATCGAACGGGTGCAGGCCGCCAAACGCAACGGCACGACCTTCATCCTGATCAACCCGGCAGCCTTCACCCACACCTCGGTGGCGCTGCGCGACGCGCTGGCCGCGGTGGCGGTTCCGTTCATCGAAGTGCATCTTTCCAACCCGCACGCACGCGAGCCGTTTCGCCACCAATCGTATTTTTCCGACCTCGCGGTCGGCGTCGTTGCCGGCTTCGGCGCCGACAGCTACCGCTATGCGCTGGATGCCGCGATCCGGCAACTGGCCACCCCTTGATTCTAACCAAACATTCCAACTGAAACCCACAGCGAGACCGACATGGATCTGCGCAAAGTCAAAAAACTGATCGAACTGCTGGAAGAATCCAACCTCTCGGAACTCGAGATCAAGGAAGGCGAGGAAGTCGTGCGCCTGTCGCGCTTCCCGACCGGCGGCGTGGCCATGCCGCAGATGCTCGCCGCGCCTGCGCCGGCCATGATGCCCGCAGCCGTCGCCGCAACGGCCGCCCCCGCGGCCACGGCCGCCGCCGCGCCGGCCGAGTCGGGCCTGCCCGCGGGCACCGTGGTGCGCTCGCCGATGGTCGGCACCTTCTACGCCGCGTCCTCGCCGGGCGCCGAGCCCTTCGTGAAGGTCGGCCAGCAGGTCAAGGTCGGCGATCCGCTCGGCGTGATCGAGGCCATGAAGATGTTCAACCAGATCGAAGCCGAAATTGCCGGCACCGTCGTGGCCATCGTGGCCGAGAACGGGCAGGCCGTGGAGTTCGATCAACCGCTGTTCGTGATCGGCTGATCGCCATGCTCGACAAGGTTCTCATTGCCAACCGCGGCGAAATCGCGCTGCGCGTGCTGCGCGCCTGCCAGACCATGGGCATCAAGACCGTGGCCGTGCATTCGACCGTCGACAGCAACCTCAAGCACGTCGGCATGGCCGACGAATCCATCTGCATCGGGCCGCCGCCGTCCGCGCAAAGCTACCTCAACATCCCGGCGATCATCGCCGCAGCCGAGGTCACCGACGCCAGCGCGATCCACCCCGGTTACGGGTTCCTTTCCGAGAACGCCGACTTCGCCGAGCAGGTCGAGCAGTCCGGCTTCGCCTTCATCGGTCCGCGCGCGGACACCATCCGCATGATGGGCGACAAGGTCGAGGCCATCAAGGCGATGCAGGCGGCCGGCGTGCCCTGCGTGCCGGGTTCCGACGGTCCGCTCGACGATGACGTCGAACGCAGCCTCGGCATCGCGCGCAAGATCGGCTACCCGGTGCTGATCAAGGCCGCGGGCGGCGGCGGCGGACGCGGCATGCGCGACGTGCACACCGAGGCCCACCTCGGCAATGCGATCGCGACGACCCGCGCGGAGGCACGCGCGGCCTTCGGCAACGATCAGGTGTACATGGAGAAGTTCCTCGAGAACCCGCGCCATGTCGAAATCCAGGTGCTGGCCGACGGCCAGGGCAACGCCGTCCACCTGTGCGAGCGCGACTGCTCGATGCAACGGCGCCACCAGAAGGTGGTCGAGGAAGCCCCTGCACCCGGCATCACGCCCGAGATGCGCGCCGAAATCGGCAAGATCTGCACCGACGCCTGCATCCGCATCGGCTACCGCGGCGCCGGCACCTTCGAGTTCCTGTTCCAGGACGGCAGGTTCTATTTCATCGAGATGAACACCCGCATCCAGGTCGAACATCCGGTGACCGAGCTCATCACCGGCGTGGACCTGGT
>DASSRT010000279.1:0-2158 GCA_035701705.1 Rhodanobacteraceae bacterium | reverse complement strand
GCGATCTGCGCGTGTGCCTTCGCCAGCGCCGCTTCGCGTTGCGCGGTACCCAGGTTCAGGCCTTCTGCGCGGATGATTTCCGGGTCGTTGATGCCGATGAACGCCAATACCTGGCGCAGATAGGCCTCCTGGAAATCCGCGGCAGTGCCCGGACCTTCGCTGTAGATGCCGCCGCGTGAGGAGGCGATGATCACGCGCCTGCCGCCGGCCAGGCCTTCGGGGCCATCCGCCGTGTAGCGGAAAGTCTTGCCCGCGATCGCGATGCGATCGATCCACGCTTTCAACTGCGACGGGATGCCGAAGTTGTACATTGGCGCGCCGATGACCACGATGTCCGCACCCAGGAATTCGTCGAGGATCTCGGTGTTGCGGGCGATGCAGGGATGGCCTTCGGCCAGGACCGGCGTGAAGTGGGGCAGGGTCTGCGCGGCAAGGTCGCGATGGGTGACTTCGATATCCGGGTGCTCGGCACGCAGGCGCGCAACGATTGCGGCGCCCAGGCCGCGGGATGCGGATTGCTGGCCGAGGACGCTGGAATCGACATGCAGGAGTTTCATGGTGAGTCTCCGTTCACGCCACGAAAAGTGGCGACCGCGAAAAGATAGTCCGCAAGCGTCCGGGCGATAAGATGGCAAAATCCGAACGGATTGTTCGCGATGGAGAACGCCGTGTCAGTCGCACCGGGTGCCTTGCCTGACCTCAACGATTTCTATTTCTTTGCCGCGGTGGTCGAACACGGCGGATTCTCGGCAGCCGGCCGAGCCTTGAACGTGCCGAAGTCGCGCCTGAGCAAGCGAATTTCGCAGCTGGAAGACGGGCTCGGCGTGCGGCTCTTGCAGCGCACCACCCGCAGGTTCGTGGTCACCGAGGCTGGCGAGCGCTTCTACCGGCATTGCCAATCCATGTTGTCGGAAGCGCGCGCCGCCACCGAAGCCGTCGCCGAACTCGGGGGCGAGGCGAGTGGTACGGTGCGCCTGAGCAGCCCGGTTTCGTTGGCGCAAAGCCTGCTTGCCCCCGAGCTGCCGAAGTTCCTTGCGCAGCATCCACAGGTGCAGTTGCGGGTGCTGTCCAGCAACCGGCGCGTGGATGTGATCGGCGAAGGTTTCGACGTGGCCGTGCGCGTGCGCGACAAGCTGGACAGCGACGCGGAGCTGGTCGCGCGCAGCTTCGGCGCCAAACGGGTGGTGCTGGTGGCAAGCCCGGCGTTCGTGGCCGAGCATGGCGAACCCCAATCGCCACAGGCACTCACGACCTTGCCCTTGCTCAGCATCTTCGAACACGAGGGTGACCAGAGCTGGGAGCTTTACGACCGTGCCTGCGCCAGGACCGTGGTGCCAGTCCGGCCGCGCCTGATCACGGGCGAATTCCGCATCCTCATCGACGCCGCCTTGCAGGGCGCCGGCATCGCCTGGGTGCCCGAACAGGCCTGCGTCGAAGAGCTGCGCAGTGGCCGCCTGCGCGTGGTACTGCCCGAATGGGGCCTGCCGCAGGGTATCCTGCACATCGTTTATCCCAGCCGTCGCGGCATGTTGCCTGCGGTGCGGGCACTGGTGGATTTCCTGGTCGAAGTCTTCGAGCACGTGCCGTCGTGATCCGTTCAAGGGCGGGTGTTGCCGCGTGCTAACATCGCCGGGATTCAGCCGTCCATACGGGACTACGTGAATGCAAATCGAAACCAAGCTGCCCAAGGTCGGCACCACCATTTTCACGGTGATGAGCCAACTGGCGATGGAACACAAGGCCGTGAACCTCGGGCAGGGGTTCCCCGATTTCGAGACACCCGCCAACTTGCGCGACGCGCTGGCGCGCGCGATGAACGAAGGCCGCAACCAGTACGCGCCGATGAGTGGCATCCCGAAGTTGCGCGAGCAGATTGCGCTGCAGGTGGAACGCCTGTACGGACGCCGCATCAGTCCGGATACCGAGGTCACCGTAACCTCGGGTGCGACCGAGGCCATCTTCGCGGCAATCGCCTGCGCGGTACACGCGGGCGACGAAGTGATCGTGCTCGACCCCTGCTACGACTGCTATGAGCCGGCGATCGCGCTGGCCGGGGGCAAAGCCGTGCACGTGCCGCTGAAGCTGCCGGATTTTTCGGTGGACTGGCAGCGCGTGCGCGACGAGATCACGCCGAAGACACGGATGATCATGGTCAACA
>DASSRT010000278.1:0-4832 GCA_035701705.1 Rhodanobacteraceae bacterium | reverse complement strand
TTCGGACGAGTATCACTGCGGGAATCGGGAATCGGGAACCGAAAATCGTAAAAAGCAACAGCGTGCAAGGCTCTTGCTCTTCCGATTCACCACTCACGATTCACCATTCCCGGTTTCTCAACAATCAACCTTTCAAAGTTTCAGGAGTAACCCCATGTCCCTCAGCAATGAAGACATCATCGAAGCCATCTCGTCCAAGACCCTCGTCGAGGTGATGGAGCTGGTCAAGGCGATGGAAGACAAGTTCGGCGTGTCCGCCGCGGCTCCGGTGGCCGTGGCCGCCGCTCCGGCCGCCGGTGGCGCCGCCGCCGTCGAAGAGAAGACCGAATTCAACGTCGTGCTGGCCGCGATCGGCGAGAAGAAGGTCGAAGTGATCAAGGCCGTGCGTGCGATCACCGGTCTGGGCCTCAAGGAGGCCAAGGATCTGGTCGAAGGCGCGCCGAATACCGTCAAGGAAGGCGCCAGCAAGGAAGACGCCGAGAAGTTCAAGAAGGACCTCGAAGCAGCCGGTGCCAAGGTGGAATTGAAATAAGCGCAGGACGCGCTGCGTATGTAGGAGCGCGCCTGCGCGCGACTGGTCGCCAGCAGGCTGGCTCCTACAACGGTATGAAACGCCTGGGGGCTTTTGCCCCCGGGCTTTCGCCGTTGCGGCGATGAGTTGTTGAGGAAAAAAAGATTCGAGTTGTTCACACGAAGTAGCAACAGACGGGCGTGCTGGTGCCGGCAATACCAGCGACTTCCTCCGTGACAGCTCCACCACGTTTCCGGGTCCGCAAGCGGCCCGGTGTCCACAGAACGAGGCGGTAGCATCCATGACGACCTATTCCTTCACCGAAAAGAAGCGCATCCGCAAGGATTTCGGCAAGCGCCCGCCGGTCCTCGGCGTGCCCAACCTGCTGACCATCCAGACCGATTCCTACAAGGACTTCCTGCAGGCCGGCGTCGCGCCGAACGCTCGCCAGGACACCGGCCTCGAGGCCGCGCTGAAATCCGTGTTCCCGATCCGCAGCCATTCCGGCAACGCGGAGCTGGAATTCGTCGATTACCACTTCGGTGAACCCGCGTTCGACGAGCGCGAATGCCGCGTGCGCGGCATGAGCTACGGTGCGCCCCTGCGGGTCAAGGTGCGCCTGGTCATCTACGACAAGGACAGCCCGGCGTCGAAGAAGGTGCCGAAGCTGGTGAAGGAGCAGGAGGTCTACATGGGCGAGATTCCGCTCATGACCGGAACCGGCACCTTCATCGTGAACGGCACCGAGCGCGTGATCGTCTCGCAGCTGCATCGTTCGCCCGGCGTGTTCTTCGACCACGACAAGGGCAAGCAGCACTCGTCGGGCAAGCTGCTGTTCAACGCGCGGGTGATCCCGTACCGCGGTTCGTGGCTGGATTTCGAATTCGACCCGAAGGAAGTGCTGTTCACCCGCATCGACCGTCGCCGCAAGCTGCCGGTGACGATCCTGCTGCGGGCGCTCGGCTACACCAACGAAGAGATGCTGGACATCTTCTTCGAACACAACGTTTTCCACCTTGGCAAGGAAGGCCACGCCGAACTGGCGCTGGTGCCCGAGCGCCTGCGTGGTGAAACGCTGAACTTCGACCTGGTCGCCGGCGACAAGGTGCTGGTCGAGAAGGACAAGCGCATCACCGCGCGCCACGTGCGCGAGCTGAAGAACGCCAAGATCACCACGCTGGAAGTGCCGGACGACTACATGGTCGGCCGCATCCTCGCGAACGACATCGTCGATGCGAACACCGGCGAGCTGCTGGCGTCCGCCAACGACGAACTGACGGTCGATCTGATCGAAGCCTTCCGCAAGGCCGGCATCGACACGATCGCGACCTTGTTCGTGAACGACCTGGACCGTGGTCCGTACATTTCCAACACCCTGCGCGCCGATCCGACCCATACCCAGCTGGAAGCGCTGGTCGAGATCTACCGCATGATGCGCCCCGGCGAGCCGCCGACCAAGGAAGCCGCGCAGAACCTGTTCCACAACCTGTTCTTCACCTTCGAGCGCTACGACCTGTCCGCGGTTGGCCGCATGAAGTTCAATCGCCGCGTGGGCCGCACTGAGGTGACCGGTCCGTCGGTGCTCTTCGATCACAAGTACTTCAGTACCCGCAAGGAAGAGGATGCGGTGAAGCTGGTCGCCGAGCAGGGCGACACTTCGGACATCCTCGATGCGCTGAAGGTGCTGATCGAGATCAAGAACGGCCACGGCACCGTGGACGATATCGACCATCTCGGCAACCGGCGCGTGCGCTCGGTCGGCGAAATGGCCGAGAACGCCTTCCGCATCGGTCTGGTGCGCGTCGAGCGCGCGGTCAAGGAACGCCTGTCGCTGGCCGAAGCCGACAACCTCGGTCCGCAGGACCTGATCAATGCCAAGCCGGTCGCGGCGGCAGTGAAGGAATTCTTCGGTTCGTCGCAGTTGTCGCAGTTCATGGACCAGAACAACCCGCTCTCGGAAGTCACCCACAAGCGCCGCGTTTCCGCGTTGGGGCCGGGCGGCCTGACCCGCGAGCGCGCGGGCTTCGAAGTGCGCGACGTGCATCCGACCCATTACGGCCGCGTCTGCACCATCGAAACGCCGGAAGGCCCGAACATCGGCCTGATCAATTCGCTGGCCGTGTACGCGCGCACCAACCACTACGGCTTCCTGGAAACGCCGTACCGCAAGGTCACCAACGGCAAGGTCACCGACGAAGTCGACTATCTGTCGGCGATCGAGGAAGGCAACTACGCGATCGCGCAGGCCAACTCGCCGCTCGACAAGCATGGCAAGTTCACCGAAGAGTTCGTGGCCTGCCGCTTCAAGGGCGAATCGGAACTGCGGCCGCCGTCCGAGATCAATTACATGGACGTCTCGCCGATGCAGACCGTGTCGGTGGCGGCGGCGCTGGTGCCGTTCCTCGAGCATGACGACGCCAACCGCGCCTTGATGGGCGCCAACATGCAGCGCCAGGCCGTGCCGACGCTGCGTTCGGAAAAACCCCTTGTCGGTACCGGCATCGAACGCGCCGTGGCACGTGACTCCGGCGTCACCATCGCGGCCCGCCGCGGCGGCGTGATCGAGCAGGTCGACGCGGCGCGCATCGTGGTGCGCGTGAATGAAAAGGAAGTCGGCGAGAACGATCCGGGCGTCGACATCTACACGCTCACCAAGTACACCCGTTCCAACCAGAGCACCAACCTGAACCAGCGTCCGCTGGTGAACGTCGGCGACAAGGTTGCGATCGGCGACACCCTGGCCGACGGTTCCTCGACCGATCTCGGCGAGCTCGCGCTCGGCCAGAACATGCTGGTCGCGTTCATGCCGTGGAACGGTTACAACTTCGAAGACTCGGTGCTGCTGTCCGAGCGCGTGGTGCAGGAAGATCGTTACACCTCGATCCACATCGAGGAGCTCACCTGCCAGGCGCGCGACACCAAGCTCGGCTCCGAGGAAATCACCGCCGACATCCCGAACGTGGGCGAGCAGGCGCTGAACCGCCTCGACAAGTCGGGCATCGTCTACATCGGCGCGGAAGTGCAGGTCGGCGACATCCTGGTCGGCAAGGTCACGCCGAAGGGCGAGTCGCAGCTGACTCCGGAAGAAAAGCTGCTGCGCGCGATCTTCGGCGAGAAGGCTTCCGACGTGAAGGATTCGTCCTTGCGCGTGCCGCCCGGCATGGACGGCACCGTGATCGACGTGCAGGTGTTCACGCGCGATGGCATCGAGAAGGACGAACGCGCCAGGCAGATCGAGGAAATGGAAATCCAGCGCGTCCGCAAGGATCTGGATGACCAGTTCCGCATCCTCGAAGGCGCCATCTACGGCCGCATGCGCACGCAGCTGGTCGGCAAGGTTGCCAACAACGGGCCGCAAGGCCTGAAGAAGGGCGCGACGATCACCGACGAATACCTCGACACCTTGAAGAAGGACGAGTGGTTCAAGGTCAACCCCAAGGACGAGGATGCCGCGGATTTCGTTTCGCGCGCGGCCGACCAGATCAAGCGCCACAAGGAAGCCTTCGACAAGCGCTTCCGCGAGAAGCAGGGCAAAATCACCGCCGGCGACGACCTCGCCCCGGGCGTGTTGAAGCAGGTCAAGGTGCATCTGGCCGTCAAGCGCCGCATCCAGCCGGGCGACAAGATGGCAGGTCGCCACGGCAACAAGGGCGTGGTGTCGATGATCGCGCCGGTCGAGGACATGCCCTACATGGCCGACGGCAACCCGATCGACATCGTGCTGAATCCGCTCGGCGTGCCGAGCCGCATGAACATCGGCCAGATTCTTGAAACCCACCTCGGTTGGGCCGCGAAGGGCCTCGGCAAGAAGATCGACCGGATGCTGGAGGCGCGGGAAAAGGCCGGCAAGATCCGCGAGTTCCTCAACGAGATTTACAACGGCGGCCACGCCGCGCATCACGTCGAACTCGACTCGCTGAAGGATCACGAGATCCTGGCGCTGGCCGAGAACCTCAAGGCCGGCGTGCCGATGGCGACGCCGGTGTTCGATGGTGCCGACGAAGCCGAGATCAAGGCCATGCTGAAGCTGGCGGACCTGCCGTTGTCGGGCCAGACCACCTTGTTCGATGGCCGCACCGGCGATGCCTTCGACCGTCCGGTGACCGTGGGCTACATGCACTACCTGAAGCTCAACCACCTGGTCGACGACAAGATGCACGCGCGTTCCACCGGCCCGTACTCGCTGGTCACCCAGCAGCCCTTGGGCGGTCGTGCGCAGTTCGGCGGCCAGCGTTTCGGCGAAATGGAAGTGTGGGCGCTGGAAGCCTACGGCGCGGCCTACACCCTGCAGGAAATGCTGACGGTGAAGTCCGACGACGTG
>DASSRT010000277.1:0-6589 GCA_035701705.1 Rhodanobacteraceae bacterium | reverse complement strand
CCGCGCGAAGATGCGGTTGGCGTCCATCGAGATCCAGTAGCCGCCGCTGGCCGCAACATCGCCCATCGATACCACCACCGGCTTGCCGGCCTCGCGCGCCAGCACCACCTCGCGACGGATCTGTTCGGCCGGATACACCTCGCCGCCGGGCGAATCGACCCGCAACACGATGGCATGCACGTTGGGGTTGGCGCGCGCAGCGCGGATCAGCGCGGCGGTGGACTCGCCGCCGATCTTGCCCGCCGGTTGCCGGCCACTGACGATGTCGCCTTCGGCCACGATCACCGCCACGGTCGGCTCGCCGAACCTGATGTCGACGGTCTGCGGCAGGTATTGCGCGAGGTCGATCGCGCGGAAGCCGGTACCGTTGTCGGTCGCGACGCCATCCTTCTGCAGCATCTTGACCACGTCCTCGCGTGTCGCCAGGCCATCGACCCAGTGGTACTTCAGCGCCATCTGCGCGACGTTGCCCTGCAGCGCGGGGATTTCCGTCGGCTGCTTGTCGATCTCGCTGGCGAGCGTCGCGGGGTCGATCTTGCGCAGCCTGCCGACTTCATCCAGCCAGGTCGTCCACAGCCCGCCCATCCAGTACTTGTCGGCTTCCAGCGCGGCGCTGGACGGCGCATCGAGGATGTACGGTTCGGCCGCCGACTTGAACTGGCCGACCCGGAACAGGTGCGCGGTGACGCCCAGCTTGTCCAGCACGCCCTTGTAGTAGCTGCGGTAGTCGGACAGGCCCGTGATCGACACCCCGCCGGCCGGATCGAGCAGGATCTTGCTGGCGTGCGCGGCCAGCAGGTACTGCATCTGGTCGAAGCCCGCGCCCCAGGCGATCACCGGCTTGCCGGTGGCGCGGAAGCGATCGAGCGCCGCGCCGACTTCCTCCAGCGCCGCCATGCCGCCGAATTGCATCTGCGATGGATCCAGCACGATGCGGGTGATGCGGTCATCGTGCGCCGCGTGGTCGATGGCGCCGACCAGGTCGCGCACCTGCACCTGCCCGACCGGCTGGCCCGACATCCGCGCCAGCGCACGTTCGACCGGATCGATGCTGAACTGTTCGACCAGCGCGCCTTCGGGATGCAACAGCAGCACGGTCTTCGGCCCGATGCTCGACTTGCCGTGGATCACCAGGCCGACGAAGAACATGAAAACGACGAACAGCAACCCGAAGAACACGAGGTTGATGATGACCAGCCGCGTGATGTTGATGCCGCGCCCGAGCGCGCACAGGAATCGCGCGAAGCCGTTGCCCGAAGGGTTGCCCATGTTGCCGCACCACCATGCAGGATGACGAAGCATCCAGCCTAGCCGAGCCGGCGCGAGGCGTCATCCCGGCGTGGAGGGATCGTGCACCGCCGCCAGCGCGAAGCGCCGCCAGCCTTCGCCGCGCACCTGCACCAGCCAGCGCGCGAACAGCAAGACGGCCGCCGCGGTCAGGCCCGCGATCAGGCCGGCCCACATCCCGGGCACGCCATGGCCCGCACCAAACGCGAGCCAATAGCCGATCGGCATGCCGACCATCCAGTACGCGACCACCGTGATCAGCATCGGCACGCGGGTGTCCTTGAGACCGCGCAGGGCGCCACTGGAGACGACCTGGATGCCGTCGGAAAACTGGAAGATGCCGGCGAGGATCAGCAACTGCGCCGCCAGCGCGATCACGCGGGGATCATCCGAATACACATGCGCGATTGCGCGCGGAATCGCCAGCATCAGGGTGGCCGAGACGGCCTGCGTCACCAGCGTCATCGCGATGCCGGTGAAGCCCGCCCAGCGTACCGCCCGCGCGTCGCTGCGCCCGGCCGCGTGCCCGACCCGGATCGTGACCGCCAAGGCGAGGCCGAGAGGCACCATGAAAGTGACCGAAGACACGTTGATCGCGATCTGATGGCCGTCGATCGCCACCGTGCCAAGCCGGCTGATGAGGAGCGCGGAGACCACGAACAACCCGGCTTCCATCAACAGCGTCACGGCCATCGGCACGCCGATCCACAGCAGGTGCCGAAGGGCATGCCAATCCGGCCGCTCGATCCGCGCGAACAGATCCAATGCCCGAAAACGCTTGCCGAATTTCAGGTAGGCCGCGAACGCCAGCAATTGCACCCACAGTGCGATGGCGTTGGCGATACCGCTGCCGCGTGCGCCCAGCGCCGGCAGCCCGAACTTGCCGTAAATGAATATCCAGTCCAGCGGCACCAACACCACCAAGCCGAACAACCCGAACAACATGGTGGGCCGGGTCCAACTGGAACCCTCGCACACACCGCGCATCGCGAAGTAGCCGCACAAGCCCGGCGCACCCCAACTGAGCGCGTGCAGGAACGCCTGCGCATCAACGAGCAGCGCCGGATCGACACCCAGCAGGTGCAGCAGTGGCGCGGAATGCCGCGCACCGAACCACAGCAGCACCGACAACGCGGCCGCCAGCCACAGCGATTGGCGAAACAGCGGTCCGATCTCGCCGTGGCGGCGCGCACCATCGAGCTGCGCCACCGACGGCGACAGCGCCATCATCACGCCGATCGCACAGACCAGGCCGAGCACCCACACGTTCGCGCCCACCGCGACCGCCGCCAGCGTATGCGCGTTGTAGTGACCGGCCAGCGCGATATCGACCGCACTCATGCCGACCGCCGACAACTGGCCGGCAATCAGGGGCAGCGCGAGCGTGGCCGTCGCGCGCAACTCGCGCGCGAAACGTGCGCGATCGAAGGCTACAATCCGGGGCATTGCAGGACGATCCGATGAACGCCGAAATTTCCAAACCACCCGCACCGTCCACCGACGTCGCCACGCCGCATTCTGCTTGCGAAAACTGTGGCGCGCCGCTTTACGGCAAGTATTGCTATGCGTGCGGCCAGCCCGTGCACGGTCTGGTCCGTCATTTCGGCAGCGTGCTCTCCGATATCACCGACAGCGTGTTCAACATCGACGAGCGGCTGTTCCGCACCATCGGGCCATTGTACTTGCGCCCCGGCAAGCTCACGCTGGATTACTTCGAGGGCAGGCGCGCGCGCTACGTGACGCCGTTCCGGCTGGTGTTCTTCCTCGCGATCATCGCCTTTTTCTCGCTGCAACTCGCGTTCCGGATGGCGGCGCATGATGCCCCGGTGATCGCGATCAACAACTCGGGCATCCACGCCGAATCGTTGCAGGCGCTGCCGAAGAACCAGGACCAGACGTTTTCCAACGATCAGATCCGCATCAACGACAAGGTCTGGTGGGACGCCAACAAGCAATTGGTGCGGATCGACTGGCTGCCAGGCTTTGCGAATGACTGGCTGAACGGGCTGATCGCCAATGCGCGCATCAACCTGCACCGGATGAACTCCGGCAACCCCGCGGAGACCATGGCCGAGGCGCGCCAGATGACGGCCCGGATGTTTTCGGTCGCGCCGACGGTGCTGTTCGTGCTGCTGCCGTTCTTCGCATTGCTGCTGAAGATTTTCTTCATCTTCAAGAAGCGGCTGTACATGGAACACCTGATCGTGGCGATGCACAGCCACGCCTTCCTGATGCTCTCGACCCTGGTGCTGGTGGCGCTGATGTTGCTGCGCCACGTGTTGCGTACACACGCCGCGTGGCTGGCGATTCCGGTCGGCCTCGCCGAGGCCGCGGCGTGGATCTGGATTTTCGTCTACCTGTTCTTGATGCAAAAGCGCGTCTACCGCCAAGGCTGGATCATGACCAGCCTGAAATACTGGTGCATCGGCTGGTGCTATTCGATCCTCGTGTTGTTTGGCTTGATTTTCGCCGCCCTCGCCAGCCTCACCAGCACATGATCCTCTACGCGGTCGAGCTGGAGATGGATGCCGCGCTGCGCGACGAATACCTCGCATGGCTGCGCGGGCATGTCGCCGAGATGCTGACGCTTCCGGGCTTTATCGGCGCCGAGATCCTGCAACGCCACGAACCGACCGCGGCAGCCGGCCGCACGGTGGTCGCGGCACACTATCGCCTGCGTGACCGGGCAGCGTTCGATCGCTACCTGACCGAGCACGCCCCGCGCATGCGCGCAGCCGGGCTTGCCCGCTTCGGGGATCGCGTGCAGGCCGCGCGTCAGCTGCTGGAAACGGTGTGAAAGCGCGCTCCCACGCGCTTTTGTGCACAGCCGCATGGGCCACCGCCAGCAGCCTGCAATGGCCCTGCGACAGGGTCGATCTGCTACCCCTTGAATATCGCAACACATTGAATAAGCATGGAAATTCAAGCATGCTGAAAATTTCGCCAAGTCGCGCCGGGGCGCAGTCGCACAAGCCTCATGGGCCGCTTGCCCGCCGTTCCTCCACAACGTTATCCACAGGAATTGTGGATAAGCGTAAATTTGCCGCAGAGGCATGCACTTGCCATCCATTCCTGCGCGCACCCGCAACAAGTGCTCATAACTGGTGAACGCGATTCCGCACCCCGGGCGCAGCGCCATCGGAGTCGTGCGGGTCGCGCTGCCGCTGCCGTTGCCGCAGACGTTCGACTATCTGGCGGACAGCACTGCGGCACGGCCCGGATGCCGAGTCCGCGTTCCGTTCGGCCGCTCGCAGCGTGTCGGCATCGTGGTTGGCGCGAACCCGCAGGCAGCCGTCGCGGTGGAGCGGCTGAAACCCATCGACGCAGTGCTGGACAGTGTTCCCCTGCTCGATGCCGAACTGCTGGCCAACCTGCAGCGCGCTGCCGACTACTGGTGTGGCGCAATCGGCGATGTGGTGTTCGGCGCGCTGCCGCTGGCACTGCGTGACGGCCGCGCCACCAGCGATTTCGTGGAAGAGTGCTGGCGCTGCACGCAGGCCGGCACAGCTGCGCGCGATGCGCGCACGCGCCGCGGCAAATCGGCGGAACTGCTCGGCGTGCTCGGCGATTCCACGATTTCGGCCAGCGAGCTCGACACCCTGTTGCCGGGTTGGCGCGCGGCGGCGCGGCGGCTGGATGCGGCCGGCCTCATCGAGCGCGCGCAACGCTCGCATGAGGATCCACGGGCACGCGATGGCGCCGCGCCCATCCTCACCGACGAGCAGGCCGATGCGCTGGCCACGATCCTGTCCGCGGGCGAGGGCTTTCATGCCTTCTTGTTGCAGGGCGTCACCGGCAGCGGCAAGACCGAAATTTACCTGCGCGCGACCGAACGCGTCATTCGCGCCGGCAAGCAGGCGCTGTGGCTGGTGCCCGAGATTGGATTGGTGCCGCAGGCGTTGCGCCGCCTGCGCGCGCGCTTCGACGCGCGCATCGCGGTGCTGCATTCCAACCTCGCCGAGGGTGACCGCGCCCGTGCCTGGCTCGACGCACGCGCGGGTGATGCAGCAATCGTGCTGGGTACGCGCTCGGCTGTGTTCGCGTCGCTTCCGCAGGCCGGCTTGATCGTGGTCGACGAGGAACACGATGCTTCATACAAGCAGCAGGAAGGCTTTCGCTACCACGCGCGCGATTTCGCCCTGCTGCGCGCGCAGTCGCTCGGCATACCGATCGTGCTCGGCAGCGCGACACCCTCGCTGGACACGTTGGCGAATGTCGAGGCCGGCCGCTACACGCCGCTGCGCCTGCACCAGCGCGTGCACGCACGCACAGCGTCGCCGGTGCACGTGCTGGACCTGCGCAACCTCAAGCTCGCGCATGGACTGTCGCCCGCGCTGCTGGAAGCCCTCGACGCATGCGTGGCGCGCGGCGAACAGGCGCTGGTGTTCAAGAACCGCCGCGGCTACGCGCCGGTGTTGCTGTGCCACGCTTGCGGTTGGCATGCCGCGTGCCCGAATTGCGAGAAACCGCTGACGCTGTATCGCGGCCGCCGGCAGCTGCTGTGCCACCACTGCGGCCACGGCCAGCGCGCGCCGGATGCCTGCCCGAATTGCGGCGCCACGACCCTGATGCCGCAGGGCCACGGCACCGAACGACTGGAAGAAGCGCTGGTCGCAAGGTACCCCGGCGTGCCGGTGTTGCGCGTCGACCGTGACAGCACCCGTCGCCGCAATGCCTTCGACCACCTTCTCGACAAGTTGGCCGACGGCAAACCCGCGATCCTGGTCGGCACCCAGATGCTGGCCAAGGGCCATGACCTTCCGAATCTCACGACGGTCGCGATCGTCGGCGTCGACGAAGGCTTGCACAGCGTCGACTTCCACGCGGGCGAACGGCTGGCGCAACTGATCGTGCAGGTCGCCGGGCGTGCCGGACGCGCCGACAAGCCGGGATCGGTATGGCTGCAGACCCACGAACCGGACCACCCGTTGCTCACCACCCTGTTGCGCGGCGGTTACGGCGCCGCCGCCGCGTTGCAGCTTGGCGAACGCCTTGCGGCGGGCCTGCCGCCGTTCGCACATTTCGCACTACTGCGCGCGGAGTGCCGGCAACGCGATGCCCTGGCGCGTTTCCTGACGGAGGCGCGCAACGCACTGGAACAGCTCAACGCTGTCTCTGCAGCGAACGCGCGTGTTCGCATCAACGGACCCATGGCCGCACCGATGCCGCTGCGCGCCGGCCGGCATCGCGCACAACTGCTGCTGGAATCCGCAAACCGTGCGTCATTGCGCCAGGCGCTCGCGGCATGGCTGCCGCAGTTGCACACGCTGCCGCAACCGCGCGGCCTGCGCTGGTCGTTCGA
>DASSRT010000276.1:0-4201 GCA_035701705.1 Rhodanobacteraceae bacterium | reverse complement strand
CAGCAGGGCCGCCGCGGCATCGGCCTTGCCGGCACCGGGCAGCGCGCTTGCGCGCAAGGCGTGGAGGTGGTTCGCCAACGCGCGCTCGAAGCGCGCCAGCGTGATGGGCGCGCCGTCATCGAACGTCAGTGGCTCGCCCGGATGGTGCAGCCACTGCCACAGCTGGGTGCGCGCGATCTCGGCGGTGGCGGCGTCTTCCATCAAGTGGTGGATCGGCACGCAGCCCTGGCCGTCCAGCCACGCGGCGACATAGCGCAACGCCACCTCGACGTTGTTGTCGAAACCCGCGTGACTGATGCTGCCGCCGCATGGCACCAGCAAGTGATCGCGGGTCACCGGCGCGCTGTCCGGCGCCACATGCAACTGGTTCGGGGTAGGCATGTGCTGATCGAACACTTCCCGCGCAATCGCGACCAGCGCCGGATGCGCGACCCAGGTGCCATCGTGGCCGTCCATGACCTCGCGCAGCTTGTCGGCGCGCACCTTGGCGAGTGCCGCATCGTTGGCCGCGGCGTCGCCCTTGATCGGAATCTGCGCGGCCATGCCGCCCATCGCGAAGGCGCCGCGGCGGTGGCAGGTGCGGATGAGCAGCTGCGAATAGTTGCGCAGGAAAGGCACCGTCATCGTCACCTGCCCGCGCTCCGGCAACACGCGGTTCGCATGCGCGCGCAGGGTCTTCAGGTACGAGAAGATGTAGTCCCAGCGCCCGCAGTTGAGGCCGACGATGCGCCGGCGCAGCGCGTGCAGGATCTCGTCCATCTGGAACGCGGCAGGCAGGGTTTCGATCAGCACCGTCACCTTGAAGGTGCCGGGCGGCAGGTCGAGCTCAGACTCGACGTGCGCCATCACGTCGTCCCACAACGCGGCCTCTTCCATCGACTGCAACTTCGGCAGGTAGAAGTACGGGCCGCGATCCCTGGCCGCCAGCGCGCGGGCGTTGTGGAACGCGAACAGCGCGAAATCGAACAGCGCGCCCGACATCGCTTCGCCATCAACTCGCAGGTGTTTTTCCGGCAAGTGCCAGCCGCGCGGACGCACCATCAGCACCGCGGTCTCGCCGTTCAGGCGATAGTCGCGGCCATCATCGGTGGTGAAATCAATGCTGCCGGCGACAGCGTCGCGCAGGTTGAGCTGGCCATCGAGCAGGTTCGCCCAGTTCGGCGCGGTGGAATCCTCGAAATCCGCCATGAACACGTTGGCGCCCGAGTTCAGCGCGTTGATCACCATCTTGCGATCGACCGGCCCGGTGATCTCGACGCGGCGATCGGTCAGCGCCGCCGGGATGGACGCGACCTGCCAGTCGTCCTCGCGGAGCGCGCGGGTGTCGGCCCGGAAGTCGGGCAACTCGCCGGCGTCGTAGCGGGCCTGCAGCGCCTCACGTTCGGCCAACAGCGCCTGCCGGCGCGGCTCGAAGCGGCGGTGCAGGTCGGCCAGCAAGTCCAGCGCCGGCTCGTTCAGCAAACCGCCGTGCTGGGGCGCGACCGGCGCCAGAACCTCGACGCCGCGCGCCTCGCACAGCACTTCCATCGGTACGGCCATCCTGCGTTCCTCGGTGTTCGTGGGGGACGCATCGAAGCTATTTCCCAATCTTTACTTTGACAAAGCAAAGCTTTCAATTTATAGATTTGACAGTGCTAATCTATCGCACAACTTGTTGATCAAGCGGGGATGAAGTGTGGCCACGGCGGTGAAAAAATCCCCGAAAAAGCGCAAGGCACGGGCTCGAACCGGCGCCAAGGGCGACGTGAGCGCGGCGCGCTTCTACTACAAGGGCAACCGCTACAAGCAGCTGCGCGCGTTCGTCGCGATCGCCAAGCTGGGCTCACTGGTGCGGGCGGCGGAATCGCTGTTCCTGTCGGCGCCCTCGATCAGCCTGCAATTGAAGGCACTGGAGCGTGAACTGGGCGCGCTGCTGGTCGAACGCGGACGCCGCCGCATCACGCTGACGCGCGCCGGGCAGGCGCTGTTCGAGCAGGCGCGCCCGCTGGTGGAAGGCCTGGATGCATTGGATACGCAGTTCCACGCAACCCTGGCCGGCATCGGCGCCGGCGAACTCACCATTGCGGCGGGCTCCTCGACGATCCAGTACCTGCTGCCGCCGCTGGTTGCGGCCTACCGCGAACGCTTCCCCGGCGTGCGCCTGCAGCTGGCCAACGTCACCGGCAAGGATGGCCTGGCCTTGCTGCGCTCGAACGCCGCCGACTTCGCGGTCGGCTCGATGCTGGACGTGCCGCACGACCTCACTTACCAGCCGTTCCAGCGCTACGACCCGATGCTGATCGTGCCGATCGGGCATCCGCTCGCCGACAAGCCCGACTTGCGGCTCGCCGACCTCTCGCCCTACGGCTTGATCCTGCCGCCGCATCGCCTGACCACCTACCGGCTGGTCGACCTGGTGTTCCAGCAACGCAAGGTGCCCTACACCGTCGCCATCGAAGTCGGCGGCTGGGAAGTCATCAAGCAGTACGTGGCGATGGGCCTCGGCATTTCCATCGTCACCGGCATCTGCCTCACCGACGCCGACGCCGAACGCCTGGTCGCGCGCAACATGCGCGCGTGGTTCCCGCAGCGCAGCTACGGCGTGGTGATGCGCAAGGGCAAGTACCTGTCCCCCGAGGCGCGCGGTTTCATCGACCAGATCAAGCCCGGCCTGCTCACGCATCGCGAGCACGACGAGACCGGGCACTCGGAGCGTTGAGCGCGGGTCAGGCAACAGCTTCAGCGCTGCCGCAAGCTGGTTGACAGGGTTATATGTTGTAGCTACATTTATTTCCATGCGGATCACCTGCGACCCCGCAAAACGCGAATGGACGCTGCGTGAACGCGGCCTGGACATGCGCCGAGCGAAGGAAGTCTTCGCCGGGCCGCACCTCCCGCGCAGATGATCGCCAGGACTACGGCGAGCCTCGCTTCATCTCCGCAGGCTGGCTCGATTCCCGGCTTGTCGTGTGCGCATGGACGCCACGCGGGACTGCAAGACGCATCATCAGCATGAGGCATTGCCATGAGCGCGAAGCGAAAAAACTCCAACCCCATCTCGCATGACGTCGAGACCGCGCCTGAGATCACGGACACCTGGATTTCCGAGGCCGACTTGTATCGCGGTGAAAAACTGGTGCGCCGCGGGCGCCCCAAGCTCGCCAACCCGCGTCAGCTCCTTTCCTTGCGACTACCGCCCAAGCTCATTGCACGTTGGCGGGCTACCGGGCCCGGCTGGCAAACCCGCATGGTCGATGCTCTTGAAAAGTCAGCGCCCAAGTCCGGGCGGTCTGTTGGCTGACAACACGATCCAGCGGACACGCACAACCGAACTGCAGATTCCGGGCGATATGCCGGCGGCGGCATAACACCATGGCGCGGCGTCCTTTCCGTCGCAGCCCGCGCGGCGCGACCCTTGCGGCCTTCGCTCCGCACCGTCGACGCCGATGCCCGCCACCGCTGCCCTGCAACGCCTGCCGCTGCCCGAACCGAAGGCGCAGCAACTGCTGGCATTGACCGAAAACCTGGATGACGCCAGCCTGTGGTGGTTGTCGGGCTACGCCGCGGGACTGGCGAAGCGCGAAGCCGCGCCGTCCCGCGACGCGCAAGTCGCCGCCGCCGCGCAAACGGAAGCGCGCATCAGCATCGTCTACGGCAGCCAGACCGGCAACGCCCGCCGCGTCGCCGAACAGCTGGCGCGCGAACTCGGGGACGCCGGCGCCAACGCGCGCCTGTTCGCCGCCGATGCCTATCCCCTGCGCGAACTTGCCAGCGAGCGCGTGCTGTATGTCGTGATCAGCACGCAGGGCGACGGTGATCCGCCGGACGCCGCGCGCGCTTTCATCGACCACCTCGGCGGCCGTCGCGCGCCGAAGCTCGCCGGCGTTGCGTTCGCGGTGCTGGGACTCGGCGACACCAGTTACCCGCAATTTTGCGTGACGGGCCGCAAGCTCGACGCCCGTCTCGCGGAACTCGGCGGCACGCGCCTGCTCGACTTCGCCGCCGCCGACCTCGACATCGAAACCGTCGCCGCGCCGTGGTCGCGGCGCGCGGTGGAAGCGGCCAGCGAATCCCTGCAGGTGCGCGCACCGGCCACCAACGTCACGCCGCTGCACCCGCACGTGGAAGCCGCAACATGGTCGCCGGCGCGGCCGTTCAAGGCCGAGGTGCTGGCCAACCAGCGCATCACCGCCGAAGGCAGCGGCAAGGACGTGCGCCATGT
>DASSRT010000275.1:0-7909 GCA_035701705.1 Rhodanobacteraceae bacterium | reverse complement strand
GCGCGCAGGTCGGCGTCCTGTTCACGCCGCAACCAGGCGACGGCGAACTCGCGGATGGCGTCGAGATCCTCGGGATCCGCCGCGGCCGTCACGCGGCCCTTGTCCACCTCGATGCTGGCGCCGGCAAGGTAGTCGCGCGCGACGTCGCGGATGTAGTCACCGCGATAGCCGTCGGCCGGCCAGCGCGAATCGTCCGGCTCGATGCCACGGATGCGCGCCTGCACCGACAGCGCGAGGTTCGCGATCTGCGCGCCGGCGTCGTTGTAGTAGTACTCGCGGAACACCTTCCAGCCGGTCGCCGAATACAGCCGCGCCAGGGTGTCGCCGATCGCGGCATTGCGCGCGTGGCCGACGTGCAGCGGCCCGGTCGGATTGGCAGACACGAACTCGATGCCGATGGCACGCCCGTCGCCGGCCTTGCCGTGGCCGTAGTGCGCGCCCTCGTGCAGCACGCGGCGTACCTCGGCGTGCCACGCGCTGTCGGTGAGGAACACGTTGATGAAACCCGGACCGGCGATCTCGACCCTGCTGACCCA
Source organism: Rhodanobacteraceae bacterium (assembly GCA_035701705.1). Classification (GTDB taxonomy): domain Bacteria; phylum Pseudomonadota; class Gammaproteobacteria; order Xanthomonadales; family Rhodanobacteraceae; genus 66-474. Next base: position 7,373 of record DASSRT010000275.1, on the reverse strand, counting down.
CGGACTCGCCGGCAGTACGCCGACGATCGCCGTGGCGATGTCGCGTGGCTTCTTGCCGGTGGCCTTCACCAGCAGCATGGCCACGTTGCAGGCGAAGTCCCCGTGTTCGCGCGTACGTGTGCGCTCGATCACGAAATCGGGCGCCGGCGTGTCGAGCACGCCGTCGCGGCGCAGCTGGTCAAGGGCGCGCGAAAACAGTTCGTGGAGGGTGTCTTTCACGGGAATCGGTGCGCGGAGCGTGGCCTGTCATCGTAGCGCAGCGATGGATGCGCACCAACCATCCACGTTGTGGATAACTTGGTGGATACTGCAGTCTGTCCTTGCTTGCAGAACCCAATCCGTGCGCCGTTTCACAACGAGTCAGACAAAAAACGCCACTATTTTCAATGTGTAACGACTTGTTTGCTGAATCGACTGCAAAAACCGCCCCCAAATGCCCGTGATTCCGTACTGTGAATAACTGGTTCCATGACAAACCTTGAATGTCAAGCGTCCAGCCGCGCCAAACGTGGTTTTGCGGCACATCGCGCCGTTCAAATCAGGCCGCGCGCAGCCATCGACGTCGGTTCGCCGGCACCGACCACCAGATGATCGAGCACCCGTACGCCGACCAGCTGCAGCGCGTCGCGCAACTGGTGCGTGATGTTGCGGTCGGCGGCCGAAGGTTCGGCCACGCCCGAGGGATGGTTGTGGGCAAGGATCACCGCCGCGGCATTGTGCTTGAGCGACGCCCGCACCACTTCGCGCGGGTGCACGGAAGCGCCATCGAGCGTGCCGCGGAACAGCTCCTCGAAGGCCAGCACCCGATGCCGGTTGTCGAGGAACAGGCAGGCGAACACTTCGTAGGGCTTGTGCACGAGCTGGGCCTTCAGGAAGGCGGCGCTGTCGCGCGGGCTGGTCAGGGTCGGGCGCGCCGCGAGTTCCTCGCCGAGGCAACGCCGCGCCAATTCCAGTGCGGCCACCAGGCGCGCGCGCTTGGCCGGTCCCAGCCCGCGCACGTCGGCGAGATCGCTCGCCAGCAACGCAGCCACGCCGCCGGCCTGCACCAGCAGGTCGCGGCCCATGTCCACCGCGCTGTGGCCGCGAATGCCGCTGCCCAGCAGGATCGCCACCAGTTCCGCTGCGGTCAACGCGGCGGCACCGCGCGCCAGCAGCTTTTCGCGGGGGCGTTCGTCGGTCGGCCATTCCTTGATGCTCATGCGAATTCCTTGCGTGCATGCCGTGGCGCCGGCGATGACAAATGTTCGCGAAATCGCGGGGCTCCACCAAGCAGGATGCGCGGTGGAATCCGGTAAGCTAACCGCTGCTTTTCCTGTCAGCGGATGCCGACATGGGTACCAGGGAAAAACGCCACGTCCTGCTCGGCGTCTCGGGCGGCATCGCGGCCTACAAGGCCTGCGAGGTGGTGCGCCGCCTGCGCGATGCGGGCGCCGAGGTGCGCGTGGTGCTGACGGCCAACGCGGAACGTTTCGTCACGGCGCTGACGTTTCAGGCGCTGTCGGGGCAACCCGTTCGGCACGGCTTGTGGGACGCCGACGCGGAACTCGGCATGGGCCATCTGGAACTCGCCCGCTGGGCCGACGCGATCCTGATTGCGCCGGCTTCGGCCGACACGCTGGCCAAGCTCGCGCACGGATTCGCCGACGACCTGCTTTCCACCTTGTGCCTGGCGACGACGGCGCCGATTGCGGTGGCGCCAGCCATGAATCACCGGATGTGGCTGAATGCCGCAACGCAAGCCAACGTCGCCACCCTGCGCTCGCGCGGCGTCGCGATCCTCGGGCCCGCCAACGGCTCGCTCGCCGAAGGTGAATCCGGCCCGGGCCGGATGCTGGAACCACAGCAACTGGTGCAGGCCTTGATGTCGACAGGCGGCACGCATGTCGCGTGATGGCTTGCTCGCCGGCCTCCGGGTGGTGATCGACGCCGGTCCGACCTACGAGGACATCGACCCGGTGCGCTTCCTCGGCAACCGCAGCTCGGGCAAGATGGGTTTCGCGATTGCCGCCGCCGCGATCGCCGCGGGCGCCACGGTCACGCTGATTGCGGGTCCGGTCGCGCTGCCGACACCCGCGGGCGTCGCGCGCCGCATCGACGTGCGCAGCGCGCTGCAGATGCGCGACGCGGTGCTGGGCGTCATCGATGACGCCGACATCTTCATCGCCACCGCCGCGGTCGCGGACTGGCGGGTCGCCAGTTATTCCGATCGCAAGATCAAGAAGGCCGCCAGCGGCGCGCCGGTGCTGGAGCTCATCGAGAATCCCGACATCCTCGCGGAAGTCGCCGCGCGCTCGCCACGCCCGTTCGTGGTCGGCTTCGCCGCCGAAACCAACGACGTGCTGGAAAACGGCCGCAGCAAACTCGAGCGCAAGAAGCTCGACATGCTGGCCGCCAACCACGTCGACGAGAGCATCGGCATCGGCGCCGATGACAACGCCCTCGACGTGCTCTGGGCCGATGGCGGCACCAGCCTGCCACGCGCATCGAAGGCGGACGTCGCCAAGGCCCTGGTCGCGTGCATCGCGGCCCGCTATCACGCAAGGATGCAGGCATGAACGCACACACCGTCGGCGTCGAATTGAAGGTGCTCGACCCGCGCCTCGGCACCAGCATTCCGTTGCCCGCGTATGCCACCGACGGCAGTGCCGCGATGGACCTGCGCGCCGCCCCGGAAGCGACGTTGACGCTGGCGCCCAACGCCAGCGCCTTGATTCCGACCGGACTCGCGATTCACGTCGCCGATCCCGGCTGGTGCGCGCTGATCCTGCCGCGCTCGGGGCTCGGCCACAAGCACGGCATCGTGCTCGGCAACCTCACCGGCCTGATCGACGCCGACTACCAGGGCCCGTTGATGATTTCCTGCTGGAACCGTGGCAGCGAGCCGTTTACCATCGAGCCGGGCGATCGCATCGCACAGTTGCTGGTGATGCCGGTGGCGCGCGTGGCGTGGCGCGTGGTCGACGCATTCGCGACCAGCGAACGCGGCGCGGGGGGATTCGGCTCGACCGGGGTCGCGTGATGGACAACGATACGACGGCTGCCAAGGGCAAGCGCAAACTCCTCGACCCGCGCGCAACCGCGCTGGTCGCCGTGCGCCGTGCCCGCGCGCATTTCAGCCATCGCCGCAACGTCGCCGAAACCGTGGCCGACGGCATGCTCGCGCTCGGCACCTTGCTGGTGCTGTTCGCCTTGTTCATGGGTTGGCAGTCGTGGCTGATCTACCGGCAGACCGAAGCCGCGCAGACGCTGGTCCGCGTCCGCGCGCTGACGGCGCTGAACGTCGCCTCGGTCGTCTCCGGCAAGCGCCAGGAGGTCGAGGCGGCGCTCGCCAACCCGACCTTGCGGACGGAATTGGCGAAGGGTTACGCCGGCGCCCGCGAGTCCGCCACGCAATTGCTCAAGGGTACGCTCGGCGATGCCGACGCGGTCACGCTGTACAGCCCGCAATTGAGCGAAGTGCTGCACGGCAACCTGCAGCAGATCGGGTTCGCGCGCGCGGCCCAGTTGATGACGGCCTTCAGCTCCGGCGCGCTCGGCCCTGCCGAATCGCCGAAGTCACACACGCTTAGTTTTGCCGGCCCGATCACGGCGCCGGATGGCACCGTATTGGCCTGGGCCACGATCGATTTCCGCGACGCACCGCTGCTGATCGCGCTGCAATCGGCGCCGTTGAGCGCCGGCCGGCTTGATCTGCGGCAATCGACCAAGGCTGGCGACGTGATCCTCGACAGCGTCGGCGACCTCGGCCTGTCGACCGCCGGCGACATCGGCGCCATCGTTCCGCAAAGCCTGTTCGAAGTCGCCAGCGCGCCACCGCAATATTGGCTGCCGGTCACGGCCTCACTGACCAGCGCGCTGGTGCTGACCATCGTGATGCTGCTGGTTGGGCTCGGCGTTTTGTGGGAGCGCCCACGTGTGCGCGCGCGGCTCGGCGGAGGCCCCGTATCGAACGAGCCCACGTTCGCGGACGTGCTTGCCGCCGCACCACCGGAACCCGCCAAACCTGCGGCAGCCGCGGCGGTCGCCGCCAGCACACACGGCGGCGACGCCGGGGAGACGCCGGCGGTCGCGTCTGCAGGCAACGACGACCCCATCCCGGAGCGCGGCATTTTCCGCGCCTACGACATTCGCGGCGTGGTCGGCAAGACGCTCAGCGCCGGAGTCGCGCGGCAGCTTGGCCGCTCAATCGGCAGTGCCGTGCTCGACAAGGACTTGCACCAGATCGTGGTCGGTCGCGACGGCCGGTTGTCCGGGCCGGAAATGTCCGGCGCGCTGATCGAAGGCCTGCGCGCGGCCGGCGTGGACGTGATCGACATCGGCGCGGTACCCACGCCGGTCAGCTACTTCGCGGCGTTCCATCTCAACATCGGTTCCTGCGTATCGGTGACCGGCAGCCACAATCCGCCCGACTACAACGGCTTCAAGGTCGTGATCGGCGGCGAAACCCTCGCCGAAGAGGCGATCCAGGATCTCTACCAGCGCATCGTCGACGGCCGCCTTGCCAGCGGCCACGGCAGCGTGCGCCAGTACGACATCACTGCCGAATACATCGAGCGCATCGCCTCGGACATCCAGACCGGCCGTTCGCTGAAAGTGGTGGTCGATTGCGGCAACGGCATCGCCGGCAATACCGCGCCCGGCGTGGTGCACGCGATCGGTTGCGAACCGATTCCGCTGTATTGCGAGGTGGATGGCGAGTTTCCCAACCATCATCCGGATCCGTCCGAGCCCAAGAACCTCGCCGACCTGATCCTGACCGTGCAGAAGACCGGCGCCGACCTCGGCCTCGCCTTCGACGGCGACGGCGACCGCCTCGGCGTGGTGACGAAAGACGGCGAAATCATCTACCCCGACCGGGTGTTGATGCTGTTTGCGCAGGACGTGCTGATCCGCAACCCGGGTGCGACAATCCTGTACGACGTCAAGTGCACCGGGCACCTGCAACCGTTGATCCTCGCGGCCGGCGGCAGCCCCTTGATGTGGAAGACCGGGCACTCGCTGATCAAGGCCAAGATGAAGGAAACCGGCGCGCAGCTGGCCGGCGAGATGAGCGGGCATTTTTTCTTCCGCGAACGCTGGTACGGCTTCGACGATGGCGTCTACGCCGCCGCGCGGCTGCTCGAAATCCTCGCCGACGATCCTGAAGGGCGTACGCCGGAACAAATCTTCGCCACCTTGCCCAAAGGCGTGTCCACGCCCGAACTGCACATCCAGATGGACGAAGGCCACAACCATCCGTTCATCTCGCGCTTCCGCGAACGCGCCCAGTTCGACGGCGCCCGCATCACCACCATCGACGGCGTGCGTGCCGACTGGCCCGACGGCTGGGGCCTGGTGCGCGCATCCAACACCACGCCGGTGCTGGTGCTGCGCTTCGACGCCGACAATGACGCGGCGCTGAAGCGCATCCAGGAAGCATTCCGCACCCAGCTGCTGGCGTGCGACAGCTCGCTCACGCTGCCGTTCTGAGTCGGCGCGTCAGCGTCCCATTCTCGCGATCAACGCAGCGCGCGCGGCGGGCCACTCGTCCGCCAGCATGCTGTATTCGACGCTGTCGCGGATCGTGCCGTCGTGGCGCAATTTGTGCGCGCGCAGGATGCCGTCGCAATGCGCGCCGAGGCGCTCGATCGCGCGTTGCGAGCGGGTGTTGAGGATGTCGGTTTCCCAACCCACCGCCGCGCAACCCAGCTGCTGGAAGGCGTGGTCGACCAGCAACAGCTTGGCGGTGGTGTTGACGTGGCTGCGCTGGCGACTGGCGCCGTACCAGGTGTGGCCGATCAGCACGCGCGGAACTTCGTGCTTGTACTCGTAGTAACGCGTCGAACCCGCGAGCGCGCCGTCGCGCAGGTCGCGCACCGCAAACGGCAGCGAGTCGCCCTGCGCCTGCATCGCCAGCGCCTTCTCGACATACGCAAGCATCGCGCCGGGCGGCGGCACGTAGGTGACCCGCAGGTTCCACAGTTCGCCATCGGCAGCGGCCTGCTCCAGCCCGGCAACATGCGCGAGGCCCAGCGGTTCGAGGCGGACGTGTTCGTCTTCAAGCACGACTGCGGTCAATGGCATACCGGCCTCGCAGCGAACCTGTCTCCGTTTCGCAGCAAGCGGGATGGGGAGATGATTGTTGGCTTCACCGGAAGGCATCCCCCCGATGCACCCGCTGTCGCGGGTAGATCGCCCCCCTTCGTTTCGAAGGGGATGAGCGCCGTCCCGCCACACCGCGTGCTTGTCTTCCCCCTTCGCCCGCGAAGGAGAGCGAGCATCGCCCCGCCACACCGCGTGCTTGTCTTCCCCCTTCGCCCGCGAAGGGGGATTGAGGGGGATGGTTTTTGCGGGCGTGGCTTCAGGCATCCAGGTCCGGGATCAGCTTGTTTTCAAAGTACGCGATCATGTCTTTCAGCCGCAGCTTGCGCTTTTTCATCCGCCCCAGCTGCAGCTGATCGCAGGCGGGATCGCCCGCCAGCTTGGCGATCGCGACGTCGAGGTCGCGGTGCTCCTCGCGCAATTCCGCGAGGTGTCGCGCGAGGCTGGCGGGGTCGTTGCCGGGCTGCATGGCCAAAGTGTAGCGCCGCCACCACGCGCGCTACACTGGCCGGTCCATGTCTTGCGCCGACGCCCCAGCCGCCCCCGACCGCCACCGCGACCACGAAGCCGCGCGGCTGGCCAAGCGCCTGCGCCACGCCGCCGGGCGCGCGATCGCCGACTACAACCTCATCGAGGACGGCGACCGGGTGATGGTCTGCCTCTCGGGTGGCAAGGATTCCTGGACCCTGCTGGACCTGCTGCTGTCGCTGCAGGCCAAGGCGCCGGTGCGGTTCGAGCTGGTCGCGGTGAACCTGGACCAGAAGCAGCCGGGGTTTCCCGAACAGGTGATCCCCGATTACTGCCGCGCGCGCGGGGTACCGTTCCGCGTGATCGAGCAGGACACCTACAGCGTGGTGACGCGCGTGGTGCCGGCCGGCAAGACCCTGTGCAGCCTGTGCTCGCGCCTGCGGCGTGGCGCCCTGTACGCGTTCGCCGAGCGCGAGGGCTTCAGCAAGATCGCGCTCGGCCATCATCGCGACGACATCCTCGCGACATTCTTCCTGAACCTGTTTTACGGCGGCACGCTCAAGGCCATGCCGCCGAAACTCCTGTCCGATGACGGCAAGCACGTGTTGATCCGGCCGCTGGCCTATTGCCGCGAGGACGAGATCGCCAGCTACGCCACGCAACGCGCCTTCCCGATCATCCCGTGCAACCTCTGCGGTTCGCAGGAAAACCTGCAGCGCAAGCAGGCGCGGCGGATGCTCGATGCCTGGGAACGCGAGCATCCGGGCCGCAGCGAAACGATCTTCCGCGCGCTTTGCAACGTCGCGCCTTCGCAGCTGGCCGAT
>DASSRT010000274.1:0-4065 GCA_035701705.1 Rhodanobacteraceae bacterium | reverse complement strand
GCTGTCCGTAGGAGCGACGGAAGCCGCGACCGGCATCGGAATGATCGGAGAGTCCGGTTTTCTACCTTGATATGGGAATGTAAACCCCCAGTTTGTGTGCAAGATTTGAAGGCCCGCCGGGCCGCAACCTTTCAGGAGCTGAAACATGAGCAAGATCATCGGTATCGACCTTGGCACCACCAATTCGTGCGTTGCGATCATGGAGGGCACCAAGACCCGCGTGATCGAGAATTCCGAAGGCGATCGCACCACGCCTTCCACCGTCGCGTTCGCGAAGGATGGCGAGGTGCTGGTCGGCGCGCCGGCCAAGCGCCAGGCCGTCACCAATCCCAAGAACACGTTCTACGCCGTGAAGCGCCTGATCGGCCGCAAGTTCACCGACGCCGAAGTGCAGAAGGATCTCGGCGTGGTGCCGTACAAGATCACCGCGCACGGCAACGGTGACGCATGGCTGGAGACCTCCGATGGCAAGCAGATGGCACCGCCGGAAATTTCCGCGAAGGTGCTGATGAAGATGAAGAAGACCGCCGAGGATTTCCTGGGCGAGACCATCACCGACGCCGTGATCACGGTGCCGGCCTACTTCAATGACTCGCAGCGCCAGGCCACCAAGGACGCCGGCAAGATCGCGGGCCTCGAAGTCAAGCGCATCATCAACGAACCGACCGCGGCGGCGCTGGCCTATGGCCTCGACAAGGCCGGCGGCGACCGCAAGATCGCGGTGTACGACCTTGGCGGCGGCACCTTCGACGTATCGATCATCGAGATCGCCGAAGTCGATGGCGAGAAGCAGTTCGAAGTGCTGGCCACCAATGGCGACACCTTCCTCGGTGGCGAGGACTTCGACATGCGCGTCATCGATTACCTGGTCGAGGAATTCAAGAAGGACCAGGGCGTCGACCTGCGCAACGATCCGCTGGCGCTGCAGCGCCTGAAGGACGCGGCCGAGCGCGCCAAGATCGAGCTGTCCTCGACGCATCAGACCGAGGTGAACCTGCCCTACGTGACGGCCGATGCCTCGGGCCCGAAGCACCTCAACATCAAGCTGACCCGCGCCAAGCTGGAGGCGCTGGTCGAAGACCTGGTCAAGCGCACGATTGACCCGTGCCGCACGGCGCTGAACGACGCCAACCTGCGCGTGTCCGACATCTCGGAAGTGATCCTGGTCGGCGGCCAGACCCGCATGCCCAAGGTGCAGGAAGCGGTGAAGGATTTCTTCGGCAAGGAACCGCGGAAAGACGTGAATCCGGATGAGGCCGTGGCTGTCGGTGCGGCGATCCAGGGTGGCGTGCTGTCCGGTTCGGTCAAAGACGTGCTGCTGCTCGACGTGACCCCGCTGTCGCTCGGCATCGAGACGCTCGGTGGCGTGATGACCAAGCTGATCGACAAGAACACGACCATTCCGACCAAGGCTTCGCAGACGTTCTCGACCGCCGAAGACAACCAGAGTGCGGTCACCGTGCACGTGCTGCAAGGCGAGCGCGAGCAGGCCCGCTTCAACAAGTCGCTGGGCAAGTTCGACCTCACCGGCATCCAGCCGGCGGCGCGCGGCATGCCGCAGATCGAGGTGTCCTTCGACATCGACGCCAACGGCATCATCCATGTGACGGCCAAGGACAAGAACACCGGCAAGGAACAGCGCATCGAGATCAAGGGCAGCTCGGGCCTGTCGGAGGCCGAGATCCAGCAGATGGTGTCGGATGCGGAATCCCACCGCGAAGACGACAAGAAGTTCCAGGAGTTGGTGCAGACGCGCAACAAGGCCGACCAACTGGTGCATGCGACGCGGCAGGCGATCAAGGACCACGGTGGCAAGGTCGGCGGCGACGTGATCGGCCGTGTCGAAGAAGCCCTGTCCGAGCTCGAGAAAGTGATGAAGGGCGATGACAAGGACGCCATCGAAGCGCGCATCACCAAGCTGGAAGAGGCCTCGCAATCGTTGCTGGCGGCAGCGCAGGCCAGTGGCGGTGCGCAGCAGCCCGGCCCGCAATCGGGTGCAGGACAGGCACCGGGTGGTGGCAGCGCGTCTCCGGATGACGTGGTCGACGCCGAGTTCACCGAAGTGAAGGACGACAAGAAATAGTTCAGGAGTGCGGTGTTACAGTCGGCTTGGCGACGCCTGAATCCTCTGTCCGCGGTCGTTCGTCGTCGCTGCTGGCCCGATCACGCGGACAGGTAATGCGCGAGAGGTGAACATCATGAAGTGGATGATGATGGCGCTGGTTGCCGGCTGTTTGGCCGTGGTCGGTTACGCCAATGCGGCGCCGCAACCGACGAGTTACGGCATCGCGATGGTGTCAAAGCTGGACCAGGGCCGGTTCATGTCGTTGAAGTTCGATGGCTCGCCGGCCTGTTTCGGCAAGATTGCGGCGGGCTCGCCCGTGCAGTGCAAGACCGCGTCAGTGTTGCCACGGATGGTGAAAGTGGAATGGGGGCGGATGTCCAACTGGGAGACCCCGAGCGGGCACGATCCGAATGTGCCGGCGGGATGGAAGACCCCGAAAGGGTTCTATCAACAGAAGTTCCTGGTGCTTGGCGACAGGTTGCCGCCAAGATGGTTCCGATCTGGTGACATCATCGTTTTCGCGATCAACAAGATGCACAGGCTCAGCGTCACCTACCAATGCCACCGGCCAGGCAGTGCGTGCGTCAGTTTTCCGCCGGTGACGGTCGTGGGCGTACCACAAGGCGTGGCATCCATCGCGCCGTAAAGGGCTGTTGCAACCGGGCTGTTGTAACCGAGATCGGCGGGGGCGTGCTTTCGGGCCGCTCGCCGATCGTGTTAGGCCCGCTTCAGATATTCGATGCATGTCGCCGCATGCGTCACGGGGGGGATCATGCACAAGGGCCGGCTGGAAGCATTCACCGATGGTGTGATGGCGGTGGCGCTCACCATCATGGTGTTGGAACTGAAGCCTCCCCATGCGCCTGAGTGGCACGTGCTGTTGGCCTTGTGGCCGGTGGCGTTGAGCTACATATTGAGTTTCATCTACATCGGTTTGTACTGGAACAACCACCACCACATGTTTCTCCTCACCGAGCGCATCAATGGACGCGTGATGTGGGCGAACTTGCACTGGTTGTTCTGGGTGACCCTGGTGCCATTCACCACTGCGTGGATGAGCGAGAACCATTTTTCGACGGTGCCGGTGGCGCTGTACGGGTTCGTGTTGTTGATGACTGGTGTCGCCTTTTTGCTCATGCAGCATGAAATCCTGAAACTCAACGGGCCAGGCTCGGCGCTCGCACGCGCAGTCGGCCGCGACCTGAAAGGCTGGTCGTCGCTGATTCTGTACCTCGCGGCCTTGGCAATCGTGACATGGGCGCCTTGGGCGTCCTGTGCCCTGTACGCAGTGGTCGCAGCCATTTGGTTTACGCCCGATCGTCGCATTGAAACAAGACTTGCCGCATGAAACGTTGCTATTACGAAGTCCTCGGGGTCGAACGTACCGCGTCGGATGAGGAACTGAAAAAGGCCTTCCGGCGGCTGGCAATGAAAAATCATCCCGATCGTTGCCCCGGAGACCCGGATGCATCGGCGCGCTTCACCGAAGCCAAGGAAGCCTACGAGATCCTGGGCGATCCACAGCGCCGTGCGATGTATGACCAGTATGGCCACGCCGCCTTCCAGAACGGCACCGGCCGTCGCGGTGGCGGCGCACCATTCGGCGACGTCGGCGACATCTTCGGCGACATTTTTTCAGACATCTTCGGTGGTGGCCGCCGTCGCGCCGCGCGCGGTTCGGACCTGCGCTACGTGCTCGAACTCGATCTCGAGGAAGCCGTGGCCGGCGTCGACAAGCAGATCCGCGTGCCGAGCATGGTCAACTGCCATCACTGCAACGGCACCGGCTCGGACGACGGCAAGCTCGCCACCTGCGAGACCTGCCGCGGTCATGGCCAGGTGCGCATGCAGAACGGCATTTTCTCGATCCAGCAGACTTGCCCGCATTGCGGCGGCGCGGGCCGCACCATCGTCACCCCATGCAGGCATTGCCACGGCGAAGGCCGGCTCGAAGACGAACGCAGTCTCTCAGTGAAGGTGCCTGCAGGCGTCGACAACGG
>DASSRT010000273.1:0-2729 GCA_035701705.1 Rhodanobacteraceae bacterium | reverse complement strand
GAGCGGCGGCAGCCGCGACAAGGATCCAACCCATGTAAGAGCGGCGGCAGCCGCGACAAGGATCCAACCCATGTAAGAGCGGCGGAAGCCGCGACAAGGATCCAACCCGTGCAGGCGCGGCGGCAGCCGCGACCGGGGTGCCACGATTGCGGCGATCGTGCGATCGAATCCGCCTACCGCACGCGCCGCCAGAACGTGGCTTCCGAAAGCGTGTGCTGGAACTTGTGGCGGGTTTCGCGGATGACAAATGGCACCTCGGTCGGATTGCCGACGAGCTCGAAATGGGCGTCGAGATGCGCGTGCAGGCCATCCAGCGTGCGCACTTCCTTGCCGTCGCGCAGGAACCCGCCCAGCCAGTCCTCGCGTGGCGTGTGTTCGGCGAGCCACGTGTACGGCGAGGCGATCATCAACATGCCGCTCGTGTTCAGGCGTTCGTGGATGCTGTCGAGGAACTGCGCCGGGTTGTACAGGCGGTCGATCAGGTTGGCGGCGAAGATGAAATCGTAACCGCTGAGCGTCGGCTTCAGGTTGCAGGCGTCGCCCTGGTAGAACTCGACCTTGTGCGCGACATCGGCAAGCCCGAGTTCCGCGAGGCCCACCGCCTTGCGCGAGGTCAACTCGCCTTCCTCGGCCAGCAAATAGCGCAAAGGTTCGCCGCGCGCCAGTTGCACGCCCTGGCCGATGAAGCGGGCGGAGAAGTCGACGCCGGTGACCTTGTCGAAGTGTCGCGCAAGTTCGAACGTGGCGCGTCCCGACGCGCAGCCGAGATCGAGCGCCGTGCGTCGCGGCGTGTCGCCGAGGTGTGCGAGCGCGAGTTCGACCAAGGCGCGCGGGAAGTTCGGCACGCCGTAGTACTCGGCGCCGTAGTGGAACTCGGCGTATTCGGAAAGCAGCGAGTCGGTTTCGTAGTGCGAAGTCGGCACCGGTTTGGCCTTGGCGGAAACGATGCAGCGGAACCCCGCATGCTGGAAGAAGTGGCGGCGGAAGGCGTAGCGCGAGCCCGGGTCGGCCTCGTTGCCGGTCGCGATCCACGAACCGCCCTTCATCAGGTTGTGGCGGGTATCGAAGGTCGGTGTCGAAAAATCATCGTAGATCGGGTGGACTTCGAAACCCTCGAACGGGTAGATGGGTGTTTCGGTCCACTGCCAGGCATTGCCGGTGACGTCGAAGAAATCGCCCTGCGCGAACCGGTCCACCGGACACGCCGACGCGTAGTGCGAAAGGCCGATGTTGGCGTCGGGCTCGACGCCTTCCAGCAGGTCCGCGCGACTGGCGTCGAGGATGCGCTGCCATTCGTCCTCGCCCGGCATCCGCACCGGACGCCCCGTAACGCTCGCCTTCCAGTTGCAGAAGGCCTTGGCCTCATGGAAGTTCACTTCCACCGGCCAGTTCCACGGCATCGGCACTTCTTCGGCCAGCAGGCGCAGGCGCCAGCCATCCTTGCCGCGCACCCAGAACGTGGGATGCGTGTTGTGGCTGAAGTCCAGCCAGCCGCGGCCTTCCGCTTCCCAGAATTCCGGATTGGCGTAGCCGCCCGCTTCGACGAATTCGAGGAACTCGGCGTTGCTGGTCAACTGGCGCGCGGCCTCGAAGGCGGACACCTGCGCGGTGTGCGAACCGTATTCGTTGTCCCAGCCGTAGCGGTCGCCGCTGCGCGCGCGACCCAGCGCGACGTTGCCGGCAGGCACCTGCACCAGCGCGTTCTGCGGCGCCTCGCCGGCATCGCGGCAGGGTTGCCAATCCGGGTGCGGCTTGACCAGTTTCAGCAGCTGTTGGCGGATCAGCACCGAGGACGTTTCAAGGTGTATCCGCTCGTGTTCGACGCCCATGATGATGGCCCACCACGGGCTGTCCCATTCGATCGGGCCGCCAAGCGGCGCGTGCTCGATCAGGCCCGTCACCATCTCGCGCACCTTGGCGCGGTAGTCGCGCACGCGTGCGACGGTGGGCCAGTCGTGGTGTTCGGCGCTGAGGTCGTCCCAGCTCATTTCATCGACGCCGACCGCGAACACCGATTCCAGCTCCGGGTCGATGCGCGTTTCGAGCATGCGCGTCAGCAGCAGCTTGTTGACGAAGAAAGTCGCGGTGTGGCCGAAATAGAAAATCAGCGGATGCCGCAGCGAAATCGGTGAGCGGTACCAGGCCTCGTCGCAGGCCAGCATTTCGAACAAAGATTCGTAACGATCGAAGGTGGCGGTGAAATACGCATGCAGGCGGCGGCGCGTGTCCGCCGGATCCGTGCCGCCCAGGTCGAACGAGGCCGGGAACGGCGGTGGTGCACCGCTCGTCGAATCGACGGCGATGGATTGGCGTGGCCGGGAACTCAAGGTTCGGGTCTCATCGCTGCGGGGTCTGCAAGGATAACCCAATGCGCCGGCGTGACCGGATGACGCATGTCATTAGGCCGCGTCGGCACGTTTCGGCAGTACCCAGCCGGGTCGTGCGAAGTGGCAGGTGTAGCCATCGGGAATGCGCTCGAGATAATCCTGGTGCTCGGGTTCGGCTTCCCAGAAATCACCCGCCGGCGCGACCTCGGTGACGACCTTGCCGGGCCACAGGCCCGACGCATCGACGTCGGCGATGGTGTCTTCGGCTGTGCGCTTTTGTGCATCGCTGGTGTAGAAAATCGCCGAGCGGTAGCTGCTGCCGAGGTCGTTGCCCTGGCGGTCGCGGGTGCTCGGATCGTGGATCTGGAAGAAGAATTCCAGCAAGTTGCGGTAGCTCGTCAC
>DASSRT010000272.1:0-8527 GCA_035701705.1 Rhodanobacteraceae bacterium | reverse complement strand
GGCGATGGTTTCCAACTGCGGCGGGAAATCCGCCTCGTCGCAGGCGAGCAGGCGATGGTTCGGTTGCGCCAACCAGGCGAGGTCGGCTTCGATCCGGCCGGCATCGGGGTGCTCGATCCAATCCAACGCGGGCTGTTCGAGTTTGGCGGCCTGCCGCCAGCGGCGAATGTCGCCACACGCGACACGGGCCGATCCGGCCTGCGCCAGCAGCGCCCGAATGCCCACGCTGCCAAGCGTGGGTGCGCGCAACAGGGTCAGCCAGGCCCGCAGTTCTTCGGAATCTTGCATGCCACCCAGTTTAGGGGCACCCACATGCAAAACGGCGCGGCTTGCGCCGCGCCGTCGTGTAAGGATTTCCCGCGAAGGCGTGGTTATTTCGGCGCTTCGAGGCGGTCGCCCACCCGTACCGGGCGGATGCCGTCCATCACCAGGCCATAACTCACATGCGCAAAAGTGCGGAACACCATCACGTGGCCGATGAATTCGTCGGGCAACTTCACTTTCGGCGAGAACGTCCGCCGATAGCTGTTGCCGGCCACGTCGTCGGCAACGGTGTTGCCGGGCTGGTACATCGCAAAGGTCGTGCCGTTGTCGACGCCATCGGCACTGCCGACGCTCAGCGCCACCACGTCATCCGGGCCTACCACCGAGATGCCGTCATAGGAGTTCGCGAGCGCAAGCACGTAAGCCTTGGCCGGCGCGTTCTGCGGCGGATGCGGATAGAAGGTGAAATCGTACGGCGTGTCGTCGACCGGCATCAGGCGATCGCCCTCGCGGATTTCCATGCTGGCATTGGTCAGCAACAAGGTGGCCGGATCGCCCACCTTCAACACCTGCGCGGTGCCGATCACCCGCACCTCGGTGCCGATCTCGTCGCCGCGGCCGAAATGACCGTCGTTGCGGAAGTCTTCCTTCCACGGCGACTGCACCAGGTCCACATTGTCGTTGACGAGGTGGGCCACGTCGTTCATGCCCTTGCTGCCGCCGTCGTCGAACTGGCGATACACGTGGGTCGTACGCACGACCGCGTAGCGCTGGCCCGGAACCGCACCGTGCAGGTTGCGCACGTACAGGTTCATGCCCTCGGTTGCGCGAGGGGAATCCTCCTCCACCGCCACCACGTACGGTGCACGCTTCACCTGATCGGCGGTGAGCACACGGTAATCCTTGAGGAAGGCCTGGATCGCCGACAGCGGCACGGTCGGGATCGGGTTCTCCTCGACGGTGGCGCGCTTGGCAATGTGCAGGCCATTCACGTCCAGGTCCAGCACGTCACCGGGGTAGATGCGGTGCGGATTGTAGACCTGCTGGTTGACGTCCCAGATCTCGGGCCACAGCCACGGCTTCTTGAGGAAGCGCGCGGAAATGCTCCACAGCGTGTCGCCCTTTTTCACCACATAGGTGTGTGGGGCGTCGGCACGCAGCTGGGCGGTCGCCGCGTACGCGGCGAAGGTGATCAGCAATCCCGCAGAGAGCGCAAGCAGTTTCTTAAACATGACCGGCAATCCCCCGATCCCCAAGCGATTTTGGCCGAGTGTACCCGAATTGCAGGGCGCGGCAAGCAAAATGTTCACAATTGGATCAATCCGTCCCGGATTGCCGCGCGCCGGCGGCATTCGCGGCTTGCAAGCGGCCGCTCCGGCCCGCATTTCATCGGATACGTTATCCTGCTGCACCTGCGACACCGTCCCGACCCGCCATGGCCAAGCTCGAAATCCTCGAATTTCCCGACCCGCGCCTGCGCCTCCACGCCCAGGCCGTGGATGTTTTCGATGCCGACCTGAAGCGGCTGGCCGACGACATGCTGGAATCCATGTATGCGGCGCCCGGGATCGGCCTCGCCGCGACGCAAGTCAACCAACAAAAACGCCTGCTGGTGACCGATGTGTCGGAAGGCCGCGATGCGCCGCTGGTGCTGGTGAATCCTGAACTGCTGGAAGCGAGCGGCACCGAGGTGTGCCAGGAAGGCTGCCTGTCGTTCCCGGGCGTGTACGCCGATGTCGAGCGCAAGGAGTGGGTGCGCGTGAAGGCGCAGGATGTCACCGGCAAGCCGTTCGAGCTGGAAACCGGCGGCCTGCTGGCCGTGTGCATCCAGCACGAGATGGATCACCTCGTCGGCAAGGTGTTCGTGGATTACCTGTCGCCGCTGAAGCGCTCGCTGCTGCTGCGCAAGCTGGAAAAGCAGCGGCGCCACGCGGGCTGACGGGCCGTTCGGCGTGTCGCCCTTGAAGCTGGTGTTCGCCGGCACGCCCGATTTCGCGGTGCCGGGCCTGCACGCCTGCCGCGCAGCGGGCGCCGACGTCGCCGCCGTGTACACCCAGCCGGATCGTCCGGCAGGGCGCGGGCGGCAACTCGCCGCCAGCCCGGTCAAGCAGGCGGCGCTCGCCGCCGGCATCCCCGTCGAGCAGCCCGAATCGCTGAAGTCACCGGAAGCGCAACAGCGCCTGCGCAACCATGCGCCGGACCTGATGGTGGTGATCGCCTACGGCCTGATCCTCCCGCGCAAGCTGCTGGCGATTCCACGCCTCGGCTGCTGGAACGTGCACGCATCACTGTTGCCGCGCTGGCGCGGCGCCGCACCCATCCAGCGCGCGATCCTCGCGGGCGACCCCGAAACCGGCGTGTGCCTGATGCAGATGGAGGCCGGACTCGATACCGGTCCGGTGTTGCTGGAACGGCGCACACCCATCGCCGCCGATGAAACGGGCGGCTCGTTGCACGATCGGCTGGCCGTGCTGGGAGCGGAGGTGCTGCGTGAAGGCCTGGCGCGCGCGCAGCGCGGGGATCCGCTGCCGCCAACGCCGCAGCCGGCAACGGGTGCCAACTACGCGCACAAACTCGAGAAAGCCGAAGCGCGGCTGGATTTCAGCCAAGCCGCGATCGAGCTGGAACGCAAGGTACGCGCGTTCGACCCGTGGCCGGTGGCCGAAGCGGAACTGGCCGGCGAGCGGGTGCGGGTATGGAAAGCGGAAATCCGGGACCCGGCACCCGGGACCCGGGACTCAAGCAAACCCGGCGACATCATTGCGGCTTCGAAACACGGCATCGACATCGCCTGTGGCGAGGGTGTGCTGCGAATCCTCAAGCTGCAACGCGCGGGTGGGCGTGGAATCAGTGCTGCCGATTATTTGAACGCACGCCCGGAACTGAAAAGCGCATGAGCGATACCCGCGCCCTCGCCGCGCAATGCCTCGCCGATGTCGCCTTGGGTGGTGCGTCCCTGCGTGAACGCCTCGGCCCTGCACAATCGCAACTCGCCGATCCGCGCGACCGCGCCTTGCTCACCGCACTCGCCAACGAAGGCGCGCGCTGGTGGCTGCGCTTCGACGCGGCCCTCGACCGCTTGCTGGACAAGCCGCTGCGCAAGCGCGACCCAAGTTTGCACGCGCTGCTGGCGCTCGGCCTGGTGCAGCTGGAAATACTGCAACTGCCGCCGCACGCGGCGGTCGCGGCCACCGTCGAGGCCACCCGCGCGCTCGACCGCGCCGGCTTCGCCAAGCTCGCCAATGCCATCCTGCGCCGCTGGCTGCGCGAACGCGATGCCCTGAACAAGCTGCTGGATGCGCAACCGGAAACCCGCAGCGCGCATCCGCACTGGCTGATCGAAATGCTGCAGCACGACTGGCCGCAACAGGCCGACACAGTGCTGGCCGCGAACAACGCTCCGGCGCCGCCGATGTTGCGCGTGAACACGCGGCGCACCAGCCGCGCCGACGCCCTCGCGGCCTTGGCCTCCGCGGGCATCGACGCGCAGCTGCACCCGTTCCTGCGCGACGCGATTTCGCTTGCGGCCTACAGCGACGTCACCCGACTCCCGGGATTTGCGGACGGCCACGTTTCGGTTCAGGACGGCGTCGCCCAGATCGCCGTGGACCTGCTCGACCTGCGCGACGGCCAGCGCGTGCTGGATGCCTGCGCCGCGCCCGGCGGCAAGGCTTGCCACGCGCTGGAGCGCGCCGACGTTGACTTGCTGGCACTGGAGCGCGCACCGGCACGCACGGCGTCCATCGACACCAACCTGCGCCGGCTCGGCCTGCAATGCGCGCTGCGCACCGGCGACGCCGGCGAACCCGCGAGCTGGTGGGACGGGAAGCCCTTCGATCGCATCCTGCTGGACGCACCCTGTTCGGCCAGCGGCGTGATCCGCCGTCACCCCGACATCAAGTTGCATCGGCGCAGTGCCGACATCGAAACCCTAGCGCAGGAACAACAACGCCTGCTCGACGCGCTGTGGCCCTTGCTCGCGCCCGGTGGCCGGCTGGTCTACGCAACCTGCTCGGTGTTGCACAAGGAAAATGCCGACGTCATCGCGGCGTTCCTCACCAGGCATGCCGACGCGCAGGTCGACGCCATCGAACTGCCCATCGGCCGACGCGTCGGCGATGGCTGGCAGATCCTGCCGGGCGAAGGCGCACTCGACGGCATGTTCTACGCGGTGCTGGGCAAGCGCCTGTAGCCGTTGACGCGATCAGGGATTCGGACGCGTCCCGCCCCTGCCGAACCAGCGCCGCGGCAACAGCAACTTCAACGCGCGCTCGGCGCTCTTGCGGCGCAAGCCCGGATGCCGGAAGCCGCGCCACAACGGCGCCAGCCACTGGCTGCGCGGCCTGTCGAGGATGGCTTCGCGCATCTCGGCTTCGAGCTCGTACATCCGCGCCAGTTCCAGCCCGAATCGCCGGCGCATGTCCGGCAAATCCGTGCGCGCCGCGATGCAACGGCGCTGGTCGGCGGCGATGTCGCGGTACATCGCGATGATCTTGCGATGGCGGCGCTCGAAGGTCGCGTAATCGGCGCCACTGCGGTCGAACATCCGGTCATTGAGGTTGCCGCCGTGGCGGCGATAGCCGAGCAACGCCTCCGGCAGGCAACGGCATTCGCCCAGCAACACCGCGCGCAACGTCAACATGTTGTCCTCGACCGTGCCGGCGAGCGGCGGCAAGTCGGTCAACAGGGTTCGACGCAAACCCATCGAGGCGCCCAGCACCGTGGTCAACTTGCCGCGATGCAACAGCCAGCGTTGATCGACGACGCGTGGCAGGCCACGCACGCCGGCGGCCAGCAGCTTGCCGTCGGCGTCGATGTCATCCACCGTCGAGCCGACCAGTTGCGCATCCGGATTCGCGACGAACTCCGCGACCAGCTTTTCAACGCGCGCGGGGTAGGCGACTTCGTCGCCCGCCAGGCACACCAGGATGTCGCCGCGGGCGAGCTGCGCAAGTTCGACCAGGTGCGCGCACAGGCCGAGGTTGCGCGCGGTACTGCGCACGATGACCGCGCGCGCCCGCGGATCCTCGCGCACGCAGGCCTGCGCGGCTTCGAAGGTTCCGTCGCCGGAACTGTCATCGGAGACGATCACTTCACACGGAAAGGTTTGCGCCAGCGCCGAATGGATCGACGCCGCGATCGTTGTGCGCATCCTGTAGGCGATCACCAGCAACGTGACCGTGGGCGCGGACGCGTCGCCGTCCATCGTCACTTGCCGGCGCCGTGTTGCAGCAGCCACAGGCGCACGAACTTCTCGCGCACGTAGTCGGCTTCCACGCAGGCGAACACGAAGCCGCGCCAGCCGTCGCGGAAGCCGCTGCGCAACAGCCAGCCGCGCAGGAAACGCCACGCCGGATTCAGGACGAGGTTCGAAAGTCGCGCATGGCGTCCGCGCGCGTGCATGTCGGCGGCCATCAGCGTCGCGTACTGGCGGTAGCGGCGCAACTGGTCGTCGAGCGAGCGATAGGCGCGGTGTTCAAGGTCGCCCGCAAGCATCACCACCGCGCCCTCGACGATCGCATGTTCATGGATCTCGCGCCCCGCGCGCCAACCGCCGCGGCGGCGGTCGAACAGGCGCAGCACGCGGTCGGGGTAGGCATTGCCGTGGCGCAGGAACTTGCCGAAGTATTCGGTGCAGCGCGCAAAGCGGTAGCCGGCCGCGTCGCTGAACGCGGCAGCGCGCGCGGTTTCGATCGACGCACGCAGGGCCGGCGTCACCCGTTCGTCGGCATCGAGGCACAGCACCCAGTCGTGGCTGGCCTGCGCCACCGCGAAATCCTTCTGCGCGCGAAACCCTTCGAAGGCGTGTTCGAGCACGCGCGCGCCACGCGCCGCGGCGAGCTCGCGGGTACCGTCGGTGGAACCGGAATCGACCACCAGCAATTCGTCGCAGAACGCCAGCGAAGCGAGGCAGGCATCCAGCCTGTCGGCTTCGTTCAAGGTGATGATGCAGGCCGAGAGGCCGGGACGGGCGGGCATGGCAGGTGGCTCGATGGATGCGGGCAAGTGTAGCGCCCGGATGGTTCGCTACCTGTCGATCCGGTTGGACACGTCGCAAGCTGCCCGCCAGAATCGGCAGCGCGCACTCGCGCGGTGCGACCGCGCCCAACATTTGCTGCGAGCTTCCATGACCAGCATCAAGCCCCTGTATCCCGCCCTGCCCCGCTTGACGCGTGACGAACGCGTCCAGTTGTGGCTGTTCCTTGGTTTCGCGTTGTTGCTGCTGGCAGTGGGACTGGGGCTGCGCGACCCCTGGCCATCCGACGAACCGCGCTTCGCGCTGGTCGCGCGCCAGATGGTCGAGACCGGCCAATGGCTGTTTCCGCACCGCGGCATCGAGTTGTACGCCGACAAGCCGCCGTTGTTCATGTGGCTGCAGGCCTGCGCATATTGGTTGACGCGCGGCTGGCGCGGCTGGTTCCTGCTGCCATCGCTGGCGGCGGGGATGGGCACACTCGCGCTCACCTACGACCTCGGGCGGCGCCTCTGGAACCACCGCGCGGGCCTGTACGCCGCGATCGCGGTGTTGTTCGTGTTCCAGTTCACCTACCAGATGAAGCGGGCCCAGATCGACCCGATGATCACGTTCTGGATCACGCTGGCGAACTGGGGGCTGCTGCTGCACCTGTTGCGCGGACCGAACTGGCGCGCCTACGTGCTGGGGTGTGTCGCCGCCGGACTCGGGGTGATCACCAAGGGCGTCGGGTTCCTCGCGCTGCTGATGCTGGTGCCCTACGCATGGGCGTGCTTTCGATCCCCCGATCGCGTTGCGCGGCCGGGCTGGAAGGATCCACGCTGGCTGCTGGCGATTCCGGCCTTCGTGTTGCCGATCCTCGCCTGGGGCGTGCCGATGCTGCTGGTCGCGCACTTCCGCGGCACGCCGGAATACCACGCCTACCTGCACGACATCCTGTTCCACCAGACGGTCGGACGCGCCACCGGTTCGTGGTCGCACCCGCAGCCGCCGTGGTACTTCGTCAACATCATCCTGTTCGACTGGTTTCCGCTGTCGCTGCTGTACATCGGCGGCGTGCCACGCTGGTGGCGCGCGCTGCGCGAAGGCGAAACGCGGGTGACGCTGCCGCTCGTCTGGTCGATCCTGGTGCTGGTTTTCTTCAGTATCCAGACCGGCAAGCGCGACGTCTACATCATGCCGGCGATCCCGATGGTGGCGCTCGCACTCGCGCCGTACATCGGCGACATGCTGCGCACGCGCTGGCTGCGCTGGAGCGCATTCGGAATCGGCCTCGCCGGCGGCATCGTGATCATCGTCGCCGGCGCACTGGCCCTGCACGGCCACGACGTCATGCACTTCAACCGGCATGTGCTGGTACGCGGACTGGAAGACGAGCGCAACGCGATCTGCTGGATGATCATCACGATCGGCGCGGTGCTGGCGCTCGCCGCGGCCGTGTGCCGGCCACGCCACGGCGTGGTGGGGCTGCTGGCCGGTCTCGCCGGCTTGTGGTTCGTCTGGAGCCTGTGGGCTTATCCGTTGTTGAACGCGTCGAGCTCCGCCGCCGGCGTGATGCAGGAAGCACGCGCGTACGTCGGCCCCACGGCCAGCATCGGACTGGTCGGCCCGCGCGAGGAAAACCTGTTCATGTCGATCGGTCCCACGCGCGAATTCGGCATGACCCAGCCGCCGGCGAAACAGTTTGCGCTCGCCACCGCGTGGCAAGCGAAGGATCCCGCGCACCGCTGGATCTTCAGCCTCGACGCCGCGATGGGCCAGTGCGTGGATCGCGCCAAGGCGCATCCGCTCGGGCACTCGAACCGCCGCCAGTGGTGGCTGTTCCGCGCCGACGCGGTGGTGCCGGGTTGCATCCCGAAGCCGCCGGCGGCGCCGGACACCGGCGAGTGAATCGCCCGCTCAAACCTCGATCCGCGGCGTCGTCCAGCCGCTGACCGGCGTGGCGAGGTCGCGCAGCATGCGGCGATAGCGGCGTTCCGTGGCGTGGCGGTTGTAGCGCCGCGACATCGAGCACAGCGGGATCGCCTCCTTCTCGCCGAAGCCATCCACCATCAGCAGGCGCGGCCCGCCGCGCGAGTCGCTGCCGTACACCACGTTGGCGGCGTTGAGGTCACCGACGATCACGTTGTGCCTGAGCAGGCTGTCGTGGAACGCCGCCAGCGCCGCGCGCGCCCACGGCGGTTCGCCGCCGTGCTCAAGCCAACACTGGAACAGGGTGGGTGCGAGGCCACCATCGTCGCCACGCACCTTCTCGCAAACGAGGCCGAGCCCGACATCGGTTTCCACCAG
>DASSRT010000271.1:0-3104 GCA_035701705.1 Rhodanobacteraceae bacterium | reverse complement strand
TCGCCTCGGACAACGTGATCACGCTCGCGGCCTCCGACACCGGCCTGTGGATCGGCACCGACGCCGGCCTCGACCGCATGGATGCCGCGGGCCACATTCAATCCATCTCCTTGCCCGGCGGCAAGGCCCAGCCCACCATCTGGCAATTGAACAGCGACGGCGACGGCGTCGACGCGGCGACCAGCGCCGGCGTTTTCCGGGTGGACGCGAGCGGCCAGGCCACCCTCGTGGGACCGGCGGCGGAGGCACTCGCCAGCCTGCGTGACAAGGACGGCAGTTGGTGGATCGCGCAACGCGGCAGCATGCTGCGGATCGCAGCGGATGGCACGCTGCGTCGTGATGTACCGGTGCCGGGCGTGCCCGGCAGCTTGCCCGGGCACCTGCCGGACGACGTCTTCCGCGACCACGAGGGCGGCGTGTGGATCGCCACGATGGATGGCGGACTGGCCTACCTGCCGCCGCAGTGGCCGGCTTTCAGCATGGTCCGGCACATCCCGGGCGATCCGGCCAGCCTCACCAACGATCGCGTGCGCGCCATCGCGCTCGCGCACGACGGCACGCTCTGGGTGGCCGGCGCACGGATGCTGGACCGGGTCGATCCGGTGAGTGGCGTGGTCACCCACGTGGCGATTCCCGGCCTCGAAAAAATGTCGATCAGTGCGGTGGCGGAAGATCCCTCTGCGCGCCTGTGGATCGGCAGCCACCGCGGCCTGTCGGTGTGGGACGGCAAGAACCTTCACTCAGTCGCCGCCGGCAATGCCGCGTTCAAGCACGGTGCCTGGCGCCTGCTCGCTGCACGCGATGGAACCATGTACGTCGCCGGCGTCGGCACCGGCGTGTTCCGGGTCGGCGCCGACGCTGCAACGATCCAGCCACTGGCGCCACCCTCGACGGATTCCGCGGCGAACGAAATCGACCAGTTGCGCGAAGCCGCGGACGGCTCGATCTGGGCCGCCAGCCGCGCCGGCCTCGCGCGCCTCGCTCCCGGCGCGTCGGCATTCCAGTTCGTGCCGGGCGTCGCGCGCGGCGACGTGGCCGCCTTTGCGTTTGCGGCGGACGGTTCATTCTGGGTGGCCGGCAGCGGAGCCCTGCAGCACTATCGGATGCAATCCGGGCACGCCAAGTTGCTGGACAAGGTGGGCCGCACGCAAGGCCTGCCCGATACCAACATCCTCGGCCTGCAGATCGGCCCGGATGGCCGCGTGTTCACGCTCGGCAACCGCAACCTGCTGGTGTATGACCCGCGCGGCAAGCAGCTACACGCATTCGCCACGGCCGAGGGACTCGGCACCACCGACTTCACCGGCAACGCCCTGCTCGCGACCGCGCACGGACAATTGTTCGCGGGCACGCTGGCGGGTCTGGTCGGCATCCAGACGAAGTTGCTTCCGCGCCACCTCGCCACGCCGAGGGTCGCACTGGAATCGGTGAGCGTGCGCATGAACGGCCATCTCGTATCGCTCGATCCGGCGCAGCCGATCGAGCTCGGCTGGCGCGCCCACGACCTCACCGTCGCGGCGCAGGTGCTTTCCTTCATCGACCCCGGGCGCAACCAGTACCGTTTCCGGCTGCAGGGATTCGACACCAGCTGGATCAGCACCGGCACCCGCAACGTCCGCGAGTTCACGGTGCTCGCACCGGGCGACTACAAGTTGCTGGTCAGTGGACGCATCGGCGACGGGCCGTGGAGCGCGCCGCTGGATGCCTTCACGTTGCGCGTCAAGGCCGCACCGTGGGCGACGCCGTGGGCGTGGACCGCCTACGTGCTGGCGGCGATCGCGCTGGTGCTGTGGGCGCTGTGGGCAGTGCGCCGACGCATCCAGCAACAGCACCGCTACGCCTTGAGTGAAGCGCGCCAGCACCTCGCCGAACAGGCCAACACCGCGAAATCGCGCTTCCTCGCCAACATGGCGCACGAGATCCGCACGCCCCTGACCGGCGTGCTCGGCATGACCGAACTGCTGCTGCACACGCGGCTCGACGAGCGCCAGCACCAGTACGCCGACGCGATCCGCCGTTCGGGATCGCTGCTGCTGCGACAGGTCAACGATGCGCTGGATGTGGCGCGGATCGAAGCGGGTCGGCTGGAACTGAATTCCGCGCCGTTCGACCCCGCCGCGATCCTGCACCAGGTCGCGGATGCCGATGCCGGACTGGCCGCACAGAAACAACTGATGATCGTGGTCGAGATCGAGCACGACGCGCCGCGCGCCGTGCTCGGCGACGCGCAGCGCGTGCAGCAGATCCTGTTCAACCTCACCCACAACGCGCTGAAGTTCACCACCCACGGCGGCGTCACCCTGAGGCTCGCGCGCGACGGCGACGGCATCGCCTACAGCGTGATCGACCAGGGTCCGGGCATGACGCCCGCCGAATGCGCGCGCGTGTTCGAACGCTTCGAGCAGGCCGACCACGGCCGCCTGCAGCGCGGCAGCGGCCTGGGCCTCGCGATCAGCCACGAACTGGTGACCCTGATGGGTGGCCACATCGGCGTGCAATCGGTGCCCGGGCGCGGCAGTACCTTCAGCGTCAGCCTGCCGCTGCGCGCGGTGACGGCCAGCGGCCCGCTCGAAGCCGCGCCGGCACGCACGCCAGCAATGCCTGTCGCAGCGCGCCCCGCACCGGCGGACGATGCGGACGCCGACGACGATGCAGCGCCGCGCCCGCGCGTGCTGCTGGTCGAAGACGACCCGATCGCCGGGCAAGCCATCGCCGGCTTGATCGAAACCTTCGGCTACCGCGTGACGCTGGCGACCCAAGCCCTGGCCGCGCTGTCAGCCATCGAGGGCGACGGCGGCTTCGATGCGATGGTGTTCGACTTCGACCTGCCCGGCATGGACGGCTGCGAACTCGCGCAACTGTTGCGCCAACGCGGCATCGACACCCCGATCATCGCACTCACCGCCAGCGCCCACGGCGACGAGGAGCAACGTGCGCAGGCAGCCGGGATGAACGCGTTCCTGCGCAAACCGGTATTGCCCGAGCCACTGCGCGAAGTGCTGGATTCGGTGTTTGAAAAGACATCGCCGTAGCAGCGGGCGGCAGAACCGCCGCAATCCACTCATCGATGCCCTTGCACGCGAGCAGCGTAACGCCATCCCCCC
>DASSRT010000270.1:0-7818 GCA_035701705.1 Rhodanobacteraceae bacterium | reverse complement strand
GCTCGGCGTGCCGTGCCTCACCCTGCGCGAAAACACCGAACGCCCGATCACGATCACCCAAGGCACCAACGAACTGGTCGGCACCGACCGCGCGGCGATCCTCGGCGCGGTTGCGAAGATCCTGCGTGACGGCGGCAAGCGTGGCCGGAGGCCGGAACTCTGGGACGGCAAAGCCGCCGAACGCATCGTCGCCGATCTCGTCGGCGCGGCGTGGCAGCCACAGCCGGTCGTGGCGGCGGCGCAGGCATGAAGCAGATCCTGCAATCGCTGAAGGATGGCCGCACGGAACTGGCCGAAGTGCCGGCGCCGCGGCCGGGCCGCGGACAGGTGTTGATCCGCACCACCACGAGTCTGGTATCTGCGGGCACCGAGCGCATGCTGGTCGAATTCGGCAAGGCCAACTGGCTGGACAAGGCGCGCCAGCAGCCGGACAAGGTGCGCATGGTGCTGGACAAGATCCGCACCGATGGCCTCGCGCCCACGCTCGCCGCCGTGCGCAGCAAGCTCGACCAGCCGCTGGCTCCCGGCTATTGCAATGTCGGCGTGGTCGCGGAACTGGGCGAGGGCGTGGAGGGCTTTGCCATCGGCGAGCGCGTGGCGTCGAACGGCAAGCATGCGGAATTCGCCTGCGTGCCGAAGAACCTGTGCGCGCGCATTCCCGATCCGGTGGGCGACGAGGCAGCTGCGTTCACCGTGCTGGGCGCGATCGGTTTGCAGGGCATCCGTCTCGCCAACCCGACGCTTGGCGAATGCGTGGTGGTGACGGGCTTGGGCTTGATCGGCCTGCTGACCGTGCAGATGCTGCGCGCGCAGGGTTGCCGGGTGCTCGGGATCGATCCCGATCCGGCGCGGCGCGCGCTCGCGGAAACCTTCGGCGCCGACACGGCCGCCAGCGGCGATGGCGATGCGGTGTTGGCAGCGGCGCTGGCGTTTTCACGCGGGCGCGGCGTCGACGCGGTGCTGATCACCGCCTCGACCAAGAGCAGCGAGCCGGTGCATCAGGCCGCGCAGATGTGCCGCCAGCGCGGCCGCATCGTGCTGGTGGGTGTCACCGGCCTCGAACTTTCGCGCGCGGATTTCTATGCGAAGGAATTGAGCTTCCAGGTCAGCTGCAGCTACGGGCCGGGGCGCTACGATCCGGCTTACGAAGATGCGGGCCAGGATTACCCGCTGGGCTTCGTGCGCTGGACCGAGCAACGCAATTTCGAAGCGGTGCTCGATCTTCTGGCAGCGGGCAAGCTCGACACCGCGCCGCTGGTTTCGCATCGCTTCGAACTGGATCGCGCGGTCGATGCGTATGCGTTGCTTGCGAGCAGCGAGGCGTCGCTCGGGATCGTGTTGGAATATCCCGGGGCCGCGATCGCGGCTGCCGCCGCTCCTACAGAGGCTTCGTTCGACGACGCT
Organism: Rhodanobacteraceae bacterium; assembly: GCA_035701705.1. Lineage (GTDB taxonomy): Bacteria > Pseudomonadota > Gammaproteobacteria > Xanthomonadales > Rhodanobacteraceae > 66-474. The sequence goes on along the minus strand of DASSRT010000270.1, from coordinate 6,414 downwards.
TCCGCTTTTCGTAGGAGCGGCGGAAGCCGCGACCGCATGCCACGTTCTGCGATATCCATCGCGCCTTCCGGCACGGCTGCGCCGCGCGTCGCCTTCCTCGGCGCCGGCAATTACGCCGGCCGCATCCTGATTCCCGCCTTCAAATCCGCAGGCGCGACGCTCGACACGATCGTGAGCGCCAGCGGTGTCAGTGCGGCGCATCACGCGAAGAAACACGGCTTCGCACGCGCGGCGAGCGATGCATCGGCTGCCGTCGCGGATGCAAACGTCGACGCGGTCGTCATCGCCACACGCCATAACCTGCATGCGCGCGAAGTGCTGGCGAGCCTGCGTGCCGGCAAGCATGTGTTCTGCGAAAAGCCGCTGTGCCTGACGCTGGAAGAGCTGGCTGCGATCGAGCAATTTTTCGTCGGCGCCGAATCGGCACCGATGTTGATGGTGGGCTTCAACCGTCGCTTCGCGCCGCAGGTGCGGAAAATGAAAGCCTTGCTCGACGGCGTCAAGGCGCCAGCGAGTTTCATCATGACCGTCAATGCCGGCGCGATTCCCGCCGACAGCTGGATCCAGGACCCCGCGATTGGCGGCGGACGCCTGATCGGCGAGGGCTGTCATTTCATCGACCTGCTGCGCCATCTCGCCGATGCGCCGATCGTTGGATTCGACGTCGCCGCGCTGGGTGAAACTGGTGGCCCGCCGCGCAGCGACAATTTCACGCTCACCCTGCGCTTCGCCAATGGCTCCATCGGCAGCATCCATTACCTCGCCAACGGCAACAAGTCGTTTCCGAAGGAACGCTTGGAAGTCTTCACGGCCGGCCGTGTGCTGCAACTCGACAACTTCCGCAGCCTGCGCGGCTGGGGCTGGGCGGGGTTCAAGCGGCAAAAACTCTGGCGGCAGGACAAAGGCCAGAACGCCTGCGCCGCCGCTTTCGTCAACGCGTTGCGCGAAGGGCGTGCGGCTCCCATCCCGCTCGATGAGATCCTCGAAACCTCGCGCATCGCGATCGAAGCCGCAAAGCGCTTGTAGAAGCGGCTTGTACGATGGGTCGCGGCTCCCGCCGCTCCTACAAAGACTCGCCCTCTCGCGATCGTAGGAGCGGCGGAAGCCGCGACCGTGATGCCACGTTGTGCGATATCCATCGCGCCTTCCGGCGCTCCTGCATGGGTCTCGTTCAACGACGCTTTCGCTTTTCGTAGGAGCGGCGGAAGCCGCGACCCGTGCCACGCACCGAATCCAATCCCTCGTCTCCCACCTCGGGCAACCACTCGCAATCCCAACACGACCATTTCCAGATCGAATCGACCAGTCCTGCACGCACGGGATTGCCGATCACGTATCGCGCCGCGTCCATCACCGCTTCGTCGCTGCGCAAGGCGTGGTCGTGGAATGCCCGGCTCCAAACCGGCTGGCTGGACCGCGTGATGGCATGTACCGCGCGAGCACTGACGGCTTTCACGCGCCGCATCAGCTGCGAAAGGGATTCGTCATCTTCGAGGCTCAGCAGCACGTGCATGTGGTCGGGCATCAACACCCACGCGTGCACATGATGGTTGCGCCAGAGGCGGTTGCCGCCCAGCTCGCGCGCGACCGCGGCGGCCACCGGCCACGGCTTGAACCACGGTTGGCGATCGTGCGAAACGGTGGTCACCAATACCGGTTGGCCGGGCATCGAGCGGCGACCGCGCCGCAGCGCAGCGTGGCCGGGATGATTCAATCGGATCAAGTCGTCCATGCCCCGCATGATCGGGCCGCGCGATCGCGCGCGGTATCGGTGCAGGGCGGCATGTCGTGTAGGAATTTTCGTCGGCGATGCGATCGGTTGCGTCCTGTACGATGGGTCGCGGCTTCCGCCGCTTCTATGTGAAACCCCGCGGTTAGGGTCGCGGCTTCCGCCGCTCCTACAGCCGCTCCTGCATCCGCTCCGCAACCATTGGACGCATGACCGATCTCGCCGGCAATCTCCCGCGCCTGCTGCGCACGCTGCGTTATTTGCGGCCGGTGCAGGTGTGGGGCAGGGTGTGGTTGCGCGCGTACCGGCCACGCGTCGACATGCGTGCGGCGCCGGCGTTGCGGGCGGCGGCGGGTTCATGGCAGGGCTGTGCGCGGCGGCCGTCCATGCTTGGGCCGAACACTTTTCGCTTCCTCAATGTCGAGCATGCGCTCGACACCGCGGCCGACTGGAATCGCGCTGATTGGCAGCGGCTGTGGTTGTACAACCTGCACTATTTCGATGACCTTGCAGCGGATGGGATGGGGGTGGATCAGGTCGCGGCTTCCATCGCGGCTTCCGCCGCTCCTACAGCCGCTCCTACAGCCGCTCCTGCGGCGGGCGTTTGTAGGAGCGGCGGAAGCCGCGACCGGTCGGCATGGCACCACGACCTCATTGCGCGCTGGATCCACGACAACCCGCCCGCGCACGGTACCGGCTGGGAGCCTTATCCCACCTCGCTCCGCATCGTGAACTGGATCAAATGGGTGCTCGCCGGCAATGCGATGGATCCCGATGCGCTGCACAACCTCGCGGTGCAAACGCGCTGGCTGCGCAGGCGGCTGGAAATCCATCTGCTCGGCAATCACCTGTGGGCCAACGCCAAGGCGCTGGTGTTCGCCGGCGCGTTTTTCGATGGTGACGAATCACGGCGTTGGCTATACCGCGGCATGGCGCTGGTGCGCCGCGAACTGGCCGAACAAATCCTGCCCGACGGCGGCCACTTCGAACGCAGCCCGATGTACCACGCGATCGTGCTGGAAGACGTGCTGGATCTCGTACAGCTTGCGGAATGCTTCCCCCCACGGTTCGATGCCGCCGACGTGGATGCCTGGCGCAAGACTGCGACGCGCATGCTGCGCTGGCTGCGGGTGATGACGCATCCCGATGGCGGCATTGCATTGTTCAACGATGCCGCGCTCGGGATTGCTCCCGATTGCGCCGCGCTGACCGATTACGCGAAGCGGCTTGGCGTCGTCATCGACGAAGCACCGCTGCAACCCGTCGAGGCACTGCCCGATTCCGGCTACGTCCGCCTGCAGTCGGATGACGCGGTGTTGATCGCCGACGTCGGTGAAATCGGCCCGGATTACCTGCCGGGCCACGCGCACGCCGACACCCTCAGCTTCGAGCTGTCGCTGCGCGGCGAGCGCGTGCTGGTCAACGGCGGCACCTCCACCTACGAGAGCAACGCCGAACGCCTGCGCCAACGCGGCACGGCTGCACACAACACCGTCATCGTCGATGGTGAGGATTCCTCGGAAGTGTGGTCGGCGTTCCGGGTCGGCCGGCGCGCCCACCCGCTGCACGTCGAATACGGCGAAGACGCCAGCGGGTCGTGGCTGCGCGCCGCACACGATGGCTACGCGCATCGTGCGGGCCATCCCGTCCATCATCGCGAGTGGCGCTTGTCCGAGAGCGCATTGACGATCAACGACAGGATCGACGGCCGCTGCGGGCGTGCCGAATCGCGCTATCGGGTTGCGCCGTCGTGGCGTGTCACGGCCACTGCCGACCAGGCTCCGCTGCCATTTGCTCGTCATTCCGGGGCGTACCACAGGGAACCACTGATCAATCCCGTCCCTCGTCATCCCGGCGAAAGCCGGGACCCAGTGACTTTTCCGCAAGGCATTGAAACGCAAAGCCGCTGGGTCCCGGATATCGCTTCGCGATTCCGGGATGACGAACAGAATCTGAGCTGCCCTACGACCGAACCCGGAATCCACGCCCTCGCCGAATCGGCCACGACCAGCGCAACGGGAACCATGTCGTCGTGCACAGCCGGCCCGACCTTCACGGCGCATTGGCAATCCCAGCCTGCCGCGAAAATCCGCGACGCCAGTTACCATGCCGGCTTCAATCTCGCCGAGCCGTGCCGGCTCATCGAGGTTCCGCTGGATGCGCAGGGCGCGTCCTTCACTCTTGCGTGGCAGTGAACGGCCGCCGTCCAGAACGAAAACACGAAACGTGCGCATCCTGTTCCTGTCCGACAACTTCCCGCCCGAAGGCAACGCACCGGCGACGCGCCTGTACGAACACGCGGTGCGCTGGGTGCGCGCGGGCCATCAAGTCACCGTCATCACCTGCGCGCCGAATTTTCCTGAGGGAAAACTCTTTGCCGGCTACCGCAACCGCTGGCACCACGTTGAAATGATCGACGGCATCCGCGTGGTGCGGGTGAAAACCTACATCACCGCCAACGAAGGGTTCCTGCGGCGCACGCTCGACTACGTCAGCTTCATGTGCACCGGCTTCATCGCCGGACTGTTCGAGAAGCGCCCCGACGTGATCGTTGCCACGTCACCGCAATTCTTCTGCGCACTCGGCGGCTGGATGCTGTCGGTGGCACGCTGGCGTCCGTTCGTGTTCGAGCTTCGTGACCTGTGGCCGGCATCCATCGTCGCGGTCGGCGCGATGCGTCGCAGCATCGTCATCCGCATGCTCGAACGGCTGGAACTGTTCCTGTACCGCCGCGCCAAGGCGATCGTCGCGGTGACCGAATCATTTCGGGAAGACCTGATGGCGCGCGGCATCGCGGACGAGAAAATCCACGTCGTCCGCAATGGCGTCGATCTTGCGCGCTACCAACCGCAACCGCGCGATGCCGGACTCGCGCGTGAATTCCAGCTCGAAGGCAAATTCGTCGCCGGTTACCTTGGCACCCACGGCATGGCCCACGCGCTGGACAAGGTGCTGGCCGCGGCCGCGTTGCTGCGCGAGCGCAAGGACATTGCATTCTTCTTTGCGGGCTCCGGCGCCGCGCGCGCGGACGTCGAGCGCATCGTGGCGGAACAGAACCTCGACAACGTGCGCCTGATTCCGCGACAACCCAAGGAGCGAATGCCCGCGCTGTGGAGCCTGTGCGATTGCACCATCGTGCCGCTGCGCGACAACCCGGTGTTCGCCACCGTGATTCCATCCAAGATCTTCGAAGCCATGGGCATGGGCGTGTCCATCGTGATGAGCCTGCCCGATGGCGAGGCGACCTCCATCATCCGCGAAACCGGCACCGGCGTCTGCGTGCCGCCGGAAAACCCGCAGGCCCTCGCAGACGCGATCACCCGCCTCGCCGATCATCCGCAGGAGGTCGAAGCCCTGCGCAACACCGCCATCGCCGCCGCGCCGGGGTTCTCGCGCGACACCCAGGCCGCGCAGATGCTCGCGATCCTCGCCGCCACCTCGCGCCGTTGATTGGTCGCGGCTTCCGCCGCTCCTACAACGCGCGTTGTTACCCTCAACCACGCCGTTGCCCTCAACCACGCCGTTGCTTCATGTAGGAGCGGCGGAAGCCGCGACCGACGTGCAACATCCTCGCAGCATGCATCGCGGCTGCCGCCGCTCCTGCAAATTCCACTCACCTGTAGGAGGGCCGGAAGGCCTGACCCGTCGGACACCCAACGGCGTTGCTATCCGTTTGTGCGTCGCTGAGACGTGGGCAGGGAAGATTTTCTGCTGGAGGGGAATGGGATGCGGGTCTGGAGGCCCGAGAATGATGACTCTGGGTACGGGCAGTACCGGCGACACGGGGAGGGAACCCCGTGTGGTCCGGAAAAGCCCTGATGTCCAAGTAGCGCCGTTCGCGCCAGTTGCACCAAGGCGGGGCGGTGGCATCAATGTCGCAACTGTTGTTTGCTATACTACTTGGTAGTAGTACCCCGTCATGTACACGGTCATCGAGACGCAGCTCTTCAGCAAGTTGTGGCCCGACTACTGGTCAGAGGATGAACATGGCGAGTTCGCTTCGTTCCTTTCTGCACATCCTGATGCGGGCGATGTCATTCCAAGTTCGGGTGGTTGCCGGAAAGTGCGTTGGTCACGCCAAGGCGGCGGCAAGCGAGGCGGTGTACGCGTGATCTATTACAACACGCTGGAAGACGGCAGCATTGTGTTGCTGCTGATCTACGCCAAGAATGTTCAGGACACGATCGCGCCGAATGTGTTGCGCCAGATCGTGAAGGAGTTGAAACAATGAGCAAGATGACCGAACGTCAGTTGAAGGCTCGCGACGCCAAGCGTGATCTCGGAGCCGAATTGCTGGAATCCGTACGTCAAATGAAGCGCGGCGAGGGCAGGGTGGTGTATTCGCCAGTGCTGCAGGCACGCACCCAATCCGGGCTGTCGCAGGCGCAATTCGCCGGCATGCTGGGCGTGTCCATACGCACCCTGCAAAGCTGGGAACAGGGCCGCAAGCAGCCGTCAGGTGCGGCACGGACGCTGGTCGAAATCGCCCGGACACGGCCGGAAGTGATTCGCGAGTTGCATGCTGCGTGAGCGTCATGCCACTCGCGCCACCGCATATGGGTGGCGCGAATGGCGTAATTGGCGCGGTTGCTACTGTTTCAGCGACCACGTATTTTCGCCGCCGACCCGTTGCGATCGTGGACCACATCGAGCTGCCCGGCCGCCCGGTCGAGCGTGCGAGGTTT
>DASSRT010000269.1:0-4393 GCA_035701705.1 Rhodanobacteraceae bacterium | reverse complement strand
GCAGGCTGAATTGCTCGCGGCGCAGGTCGGCGATGTGGTCGGTCAGTTCCTGCGCCGACTTCTTGCGCATTTCTTCAATGTCCATCACAGCAACGCCCTGGTCGTGAACTGGGTTTGGATCGACAGCTTGGCCGCGGCAAGACGGAACGCCTCGCGTGCCTCGGCTTCACTGACACCTTCGATTTCATACAACATGCGGCCCGGCTGGATCGGCGCGACCCAGAACTCCATGTTGCCCTTGCCGGCGCCCATGCGGACTTCGATCGGCTTCTTGGTGATCGGCTTGTCGGGGAACACGCGGATCCACAACTTGCCGCCACGCTTGACGTAGCGCGTGATGCAGCGGCGCGCCGCCTCGATCTCGCGCGCGGTGATCGCGCCGCGGGTGGTCGCCTTCAGGCCGTACTCGCCGAAACTGACGAGGTTGCCGTTCTGGCTCAGGCCGCGATTGCGGCCCTTGAACATCTTGCGGAACTTGGTGCGTTTTGGCTGCAACATGATCCTGATTCCTTACTCTGCCGAGGTCCGCTCGCGGCGGCCGCGGGGCGCGCGCTCGCGGCGCGGTTCGTCATCACGGGACCCGCGTTCGCGACGCGGCGCGGGAGTCTCGTTGCGGTCTTCGTCCTTGGCCTGGCCGATACTGGCGAAGTCGTAGATTTCGCCCTTGTAGATCCACACCTTCACGCCGATCACGCCGTAGGTGGTATGCGCTTCGGCCAGACCGTAGTCGATGTCGGCACGCAGGGTGTGCAGCGGCACGCGGCCCTCGCGATACCACTCGGAGCGCGCGATTTCGGCGCCGTTCAAGCGGCCGCCCACGTTGACCTTGATGCCCAGCGCGCCGATGCGCATCGCATTCTGCACCGCGCGCTTCATGGCGCGACGGAACATGATGCGGCGCTCCAGCTGCTGGGCGATGGATTCCGCCACCAGCTGCGCGTCGAGCTCGGGCTTGCGCACTTCGCTGACGTTGATGTGCGCGTCCACGCCCATGATCGCCGACACTTCCTTGCGCAGCTTCTCGATGTCCTCGCCCTTCTTGCCGATCACGACGCCGGGACGGGCGGTGAAGATGGTGATGTCGGCGCTCTTCTGCGGACGCGTGATCTGGATCTTCGACACGCCGGCCTGGGCCAGCTTGCGCTTCAGCAGGTCGCGCACCTTGATGTCGGACACCAGGTTCTGCGCGTACTGGCGCTTGCCGGCGAACCACTTGGAATTCCAGTCCTTGGAAATGCCGAGGCGGATCCCGATTGGATTGACTTTGTGACCCATGATCAGCCTACCTCGACCGTGATGTGCGACGTGCGCTTGAGGATCCGCGAACCGCGGCCCTTGGCGCGGGCGTGCATGCGCTTCATGGCGGTGCCCTCGTCCACGTAGATGCGCGCGACCTTCAACTCGTCGACGTCGGCGCCAACGTTGTTCTCGGCATTGGCAACCGCCGACAACAACACCTTGCGAACCAGATGCGCAGCCTTCTTGTTGGTGTGTTCCAGCACCGCGCTGGCGGTACCCACCGGCATGCCGCGCACGAGGTCGGCAACCAGTCGCGCCTTTTGCGCCGAAATGCGGGCGCCGCGCAGAACCGCCTTGGCTTGGGTCGTATTCATGTCAGTTCCCATCACTTCTTCGCACCGGCAGCGGCGGCGGCCTTCTTGTCGCCACCGTGGCCCTTGAACGTGCGGGTCGCGGCAAATTCGCCGAGCTTGTGGCCAACCATGTTTTCGTTGACCAGCACCGGCACGTGCAGGCGCCCGTTGTGGACGGCGATGGTCAGGCCGACCATTTCCGGCAGGATCATCGAGCGACGCGACCAGGTCTTGATCGGGCGCTTGCTGTTGCTCTGGTTCGACGATTCGACCTTCTTCAGAAGGTGCAGGTCGATGAACGGGCCTTTCTTGAGTGAACGTGGCATATCGATGAGCCCTTACTTGCTGCGACGACGCACGATCATGCTTTGCGTGCGCTTGTTGTTGCGGGTCTTGTAGCCCTTGGTCGGCGTGCCCCACGGACTCACCGGATGACGGCCGCCCGAGGTGCGGCCTTCACCGCCGCCGTGCGGATGGTCGACCGGGTTCATCACCACGCCGCGCACGGTCGGGCGGATGCCCAGCCAGCGCTTGGCACCGGCCTTGCCGAGCTTGCGCAGGTTGTGCTCCGAGTTGCCGACTTCGCCGACGGTGGCGCGGCATTCGACCGGCACCTTGCGCATTTCGCCCGAACGCAGGCGCAGCGTGGCGTAGCCCGATTCGCGGGCGACCAATTGCGCCGAGGCACCGGCGCTGCGTGCGAGCTGGGCGCCCTTGCCGGGCTTCATCTCGATGCAGTGCACGGTGGTGCCGATCGGCATGTTGCGCAGCGGCAGGGTGTTGCCGTCCTTGATCGGCGCATCGGTGCCGGCCATCAACTGCGCGCCGACCTGCAGGCCCTTGGGCGCAATGATGTAACGGCGCTCGCCGTCGACGTAGCACAGCAACGCGATGTGCGCGGTGCGGTTGGGATCGTACTCCACGCGCTCGACGCGGCAGGCGACGCCTTCCTTGTCACGCTTGAAGTCGATGATGCGGTAGTGCTGCTTGTGGCCACCACCACGGTGGCGCACGGTAATGCGCCCGAAGTGGTTGCGGCCACCGGACTTGGACTGGACTTCGGTCAGCGGGGCGTACGGGTCGCCCTTGTGCAGGCCGGCCGTGACGACACGCACCATTCCGCGGCGTCCAGGTGAAGTCGGCTTGGGTGTGATCAGCGCCATCTCGATTGCACCTCGTTAGGTTCAGGCCCTGCCCGCGGCGACGTCAATGCTCTGGCCATCGGCCAAACGCACGTACGCCTTGCGGACACTGGCCTTGCGACCCGGGCGGAAGCGGAACATCTTCAGCTTGCCCTTGATGTTGGCCATGTTCACCGACACCACGCTCACGGAGAAGAGACTCTCGACCGCGGACTTGACGTCAGCTTTGGTGGCGCCGGGCGCCACCGTGAATACGTATTGGTTGTGCTCGGAAAGACGCGTGCTCTTTTCCGAAACGTGCGGCGCACTCAGCACCGTGAGAACGCGCTGGTTCAAAGCCGTTTCGCCACTCATGCCAGCCACTCCTCGACCTTCTTGACCGCATCGACGGTGATGACGACATGGTCGGCAGCGGCGAGCGCCACCGGATTGATGCCGTCGACATCGATGACGTCGATGATGTTGGGGTTGTTGCGCGCGGCGAGATACAGCTTCTCGTCCACCGCGTGGGTCACGATCAGGGTGCGGCCGTTGGCCTCGATCCCGCCGAGCTTGCCGATCAGTGCCTTGGTCTTCGGCGCATCCAGCGCGAAGTCCGGAACCACCTTCAGGCGATCCTGGCGGATCAACTCGGCCAGCATCGAGCACAGCGCGCCGCGATACATCTTGCGGTTGACCTTCTGCGCGAAGTCGCGCGGCTGCGCCGCGAACGCACGCGCACCGCCGACGAAGATCGGCGCGCGGTAGTCGCCGTGGCGGGCGCCGCCGCCCTTCTGCTTCTTGAACTTCTTGGTGGTACCCGAGACGCGCGTGTGGTTCAGCTGCGCCTTGGTGCCGGCGCGGCCCGCATTGCGGTACGCCACCACCACCTGATGCACGAGGTCCTGGCGGAACGCGGCGCCGAAGATCGCTTCGGACACCTGTACCGGACTCGCGCCAATGACATTCAGTTCCATGATCTGGCTCCTCAACCCTTCGCCGCCGGGCGCACGATCACGTCGCCGCCGGTGGCACCGGGCACTGCGCCCTTGACCGCGATCAGGTGACGCTCGGCGTCGACGCTGACCACTTCGAGATTCATCGCCGAACGGTTCACGTTGCCCATCTGGCCGGCCATCTTCTTGCCCGGGAACACGCGGCCCGGCGTCTGGCGCTGGCCGATCGAACCCGGGGCGCGATGCGACAGCGAGTTGCCGTGGGTGGCATCGCCCATCGAGAAGTGATGGCGCTTGATGGTGCCCTGGAAACCCTTGCCCTTCGCCACGCCAGCCACGTCCACGATCTGGCCGACCTTGAACACGTCGTCCACCTTGATTTCGGCGCCAACCGCGTACTTGTCAGCGTCCTTGCCTTCGAGGCGGAATTCCCACAGGCCGCGGCCCGGCTCCACCTTCGCCTTGGCGAAGTGGCCCTTGGCCGGCTTGGCCAGCAGCGACGCGCGCTTGACGCCTGCGGTCACCTGCACGGCGGCGTAGCCGTCGTTGTCCGCGGTCTTGACCTGGGTAACGCGGTTCGGCGTCGCCTCGATCAGGGTGACCGGCACCGAGCGGCCGTCTTCAGTGAAGACCCGGCTCATGCCACATTTTTTTCCAACCAGTCCGATGCTCATGTCTAGTCCCGGCCTCAGCCCAACTTGATCTGCACGTCCACGCCGGCGGC
>DASSRT010000268.1:0-2168 GCA_035701705.1 Rhodanobacteraceae bacterium | reverse complement strand
GCCGACCGCGTCATCGACATCGGCCCCGGCGCCGGCGTGCACGGCGGCGAGGTGGTCGCGCAAGGCTCGCTCGCGGACATCCTCAAGGAACCGCGTTCGCTGACCGGGCAATACCTGTCCGGCAAGCGCAGCATCGAGATACCGAAGCTGCGCCGGCAACCCGATCCCAAGCGCGTGCTGAAATTGCAAGGCGCGCACGGCAACAACCTGCAGCATGTCGACCTGGAAATCCCGGCGGGCCTGTTCACCTGCATCACCGGCGTGTCGGGCTCGGGCAAGTCCACGCTGGTGAACGACACGCTGTTCCGGATCGCAGCGGTGGAATTGAATGGCGCTTCGGCGCAACCCTCACCGTACGAATCCATCGAAAAGCTCGACCTGTTCGACAAGGTGCTGGACATCGACCAGTCACCGATCGGCCGCACGCCGCGTTCGAATCCGGCGACCTACACCGGCGTGTTCACGCCGCTGCGCGAGCTGTTCGCGCAGGTGCCGGAATCGCGTGCGCGCGGCTATCAGGCCGGCCGCTTCAGCTTCAACGTCAAGGGTGGCCGCTGCGAAGCCTGCGAAGGCGACGGCCTGATCAAGGTGGAAATGCACTTCCTGCCGGACATGTACGTGCCCTGCGACGTCTGCCACGGCCAGCGCTACAACCGCGAGACGCTGGAAATCCTGTACCGCGGCCACACCATCGCCGACGTGCTCGACATGACCGTCGAGCAGGCGCTGGAAGTATTCCAGCCGGTGCCGCAGATCGCGCGCAAGCTGGAAACGTTGACGGATGTGGGCCTGGGCTATATCAAGCTCGGCCAGAGCGCGACCACGCTGTCGGGCGGCGAAGCACAGCGCGTGAAACTGTCGAAGGAACTCTCACGCCGCGATACCGGCAACACCCTGTACATCCTCGACGAGCCCACCACCGGCCTGCACTTTTTCGACATCGAGCAGTTGCTGAAGGTGCTGCACCGACTCGTCGATGGCGGCAGCACCGTGGTAGTGATCGAACACAACCTCGACGTGATCAAGACCGCCGACTGGGTGATCGACCTCGGCCCCGAAGGCGGCGCCGGCGGCGGGCGCATCATCGCCACCGGCACGCCGGAAGACATCGCCGCGACCAAGGATTCCTACACCGGGCAATTCCTGGCGCCGGTGCTGGAGGCGGCATCCACATCGAAACCATCACGCAGGAAGAAACGCGCATAACGAAAAGGCTGTTGTCCGCGAAGAGCGCAAAGGGCGCGAAAGAGATCTTTTTTGCCTTCTTTGCGTATTTCGCGTCCTTCGCGGACAAAATGCTTTTGTTGTCTCCATCACTCGACTTCCATGACCGAGAAAAAGAAAACGAATTCGCCGCGCCCGCGTCGCAAGCGCGCCCCGGCCACACCGGCGCCCGCGACGCCCTTGTCACGCGCGGCCGAACCGGCAACGCGCGGCCCGAATGAAGCGACGCGCCTTGCGGAAAAATCCGACACACGCACGCCGCCCACCCGCACGCCGGAACCCTCCCGCGCGCTCGCAGTCATTCCCCTGCACGTGCGCTGGCGCGACCTCGACGCGTTCAACCACGTCAACAACTCGTCGTACCTGACTTTCCTTGAGGAAGCGCGCCTGCAGTGGCTGCGCAACGTCCCGGGTGAATGGTTCAACGCGCACGCGATGCCGGTGATGGCCGCGGTGGAACTGCACTACCGCAAGCCGGTCACCTGGCCCGCCGAGGTCGACGTGCTGCTGTCCTGCGAGCGACTCGGCAACTCGTCGATGACGATCGGCAACCGCATCGTCGACCGCAATGATCACTCGCAGGTGTATGCCGACGGCAACGTGGTGATGGTGTGGGTGGATCCCGCGACCGGCGCGTCGGTACCGTTGCCCACGGCCATCCGCACAATCTGCTCTGCGTAGGAGCGGCGGAAGCCGCGACCAGGCGAGTGTCACACCCTGCGCAAGGCCCGGCCCCTCACCCGGCGCGTTGCGCCACCCTCTCCCGAAGGGAGAGGGACAAAACCCGTCAGGCGCGCGCGTCGTTTTGCTCTTCCAGCGTCAACGCCACCTTGTCGCGCAGATAGATCGGCAGCGCCTGTTCCGGCGACACGCCCTTGCCGGCGCTGAACAGCGGCGCGGCGAGTCGCACGACCTCGCGCGCCTGTGGATAGCGACGACCATCG
>DASSRT010000267.1:0-6080 GCA_035701705.1 Rhodanobacteraceae bacterium | reverse complement strand
CTCGTCGTCGGTGAACTGAGCAAGATCGCAGCCCTTGGGCAGGTACTGGCGCAACAGGCCGTTGAGATTTTCATTGCAACCACGCTGCCAAGACGAGTAGGGCATCGCAAAGTAGCTGTTGGCGCCGAGTCCGACGTCAAGAGGCACGGGCCAGCGGATGACGCGCGTCAGCGACCGATCGCGTTGACTCGATTCACCGCGGAACAGGCGCCGTGTAGGATCGCGTGATGGAACACACCACGGCGATCCTGCTGGAAGTCTTCATCATCTTCGCCGCGGCGCAGGTCGGCGGCTGGCTGGCACGGCTGGTCAAGCTTCCCGACGTGGTCGGCCAGATCGTGGCGGGCTGCGTGATCGGTCCGTCGCTGCTGGGCTGGATCGCACCCAGCGAGCCGCTGGAGGTGTTGTCGGAAATCGGCGTGGTGCTGCTGCTGTTCTCAGTCGGTCTCGAAACCCGCATCGAAGACGTCAAGCGCGTCGGCGGCAGCGCCTTCGCGGTTGGCGTGATCGGGGTGGTCATCCCGTTCGTCGCGGGTGCGTTCTGGGCGCATTCGCTGGGGCCGGACTGGCCGCGCTCGTTGTTCGTGGCCGCCGCGTTCGTCGCCACCTCGGCGGGCATCACGGCCAGCGTGCTGAAGCAGATAGGCGTGCTGCGCGCCACCGAAAGCCGCGTGATCCTCGGTGCCGCCGTGATCGACGACATCCTCGCGATGCTGCTGCTGGGCGTGGTGGTGGCCATCCAGGCCGGCGGTTCGTTGCGCGTCGGCACGCTGGCCGTGGTGGCGCTGGAAGCCGTCGGCTTCGTGGTCGTGGTCGGCTGGCTGGGTACCTGGATGATGCGGCGCAGTTCCAAGTGGCTGGATCGCGCCAGCAACCCGATGGCGCCCCTGCTGGTGGTGCTGGTGCTGTGCCTTGGCCTGGCGTGGGTGTCGACGCGTTTCGGGCTGGCGGCGATCATCGGCGCCTTCCTTGCCGGCATGATCGCGTCGGAAACCCACCAGCGCGTGCAGCTTGAGGAGCAGATGCAACCGCTGCTGGTGCTGCTGACGCCGTTCTTCTTCGTGCTGACCGGTGCCAAGGTCGAGCTCGCCGCACTCGCGAGCCACGCAGCGCTGTGGATGCTGCTGGTCGCAACGGTGCTGGCCTTGCTGACCAAGCTTGCTGGTGGCTGGATCGGCGCGCTGCGACTCGGGCCGCGTAGCGCCCTGATCGTCGGCATCGGCATGATCCCGCGCGGCGAAGTCGGGATCGTGGTGGCGGCGCTCGGGCTTTCCGCCGGCGTCTTCGGCGACCAGCTCTACGCGGTCATCATCGCCATGAGCCTGCTCACCTCGGTGATCGCGCCGCCGTTCCTGGCGCTGCTTCTGAAGAAACCGAATCCGGGATCAGGAACGGCGAACGCGTAAACAACCGGCTAACGAACCTCTGTTCAATCCGATCCCTCGTCATCCCGGCGAAAGCCGGGACCCAGTGACTTTTCCGCAAGGCATTGAAACGCAGAGCCGCTGGGTCCCGGATATCGCTTCGCGATTCCGGGATGACGAGCAAAATCGGAGCTTCCCTACTGCGGGCGTGCCAGCGCGCTTGCCACATCGTCGAGAAATGGCTCGGGCAGCCGCGCCGAAACCGGCACGCGCCACCAATGCGCGGCGGCGAATGCGCGGCATTTCACGGCGTCCTTTTCGGTCATCAACACCGGCGCGTCGTCACCGAAGGCAAGGTCGGTCGCCTTGTAGCTTTGATGATCCGCGAACGGATGCGCGACCACGTCGATGCCAAACGCGCGCAGGGCCTCGAAAAAACGCACCGGGTTGCCGATGCCCGCGACTGCATGCACGCGCTCGCCCTTGAAATCGCCGAGCGGTCGTGTCCGTGACGGATCGGACAGCGCAACCGCGTCGCCCATCGCCAACTGCATCGACACTTCGCCCGCATGTGGCTCACCGCCATTGCAGACGACGAAATCGACGTCGTGCAAACGCGTGAGTGGTTCGCGCAACGGCCCGGCCGGCAACAGGCGCGCATTGCCAAAACGCCGGGCCCCATCGACCACGCAGATCTCGATGTCACGCGCCAAGGCGTAGTGCTGCAGACCATCGTCGGCGATCACGACGTCGACGCCTTGTTGCAGCAACAGGCGCGCGGCGGCCGGGCGCTCGGCGCCGACCGCAACCGGCACGCCGGTGCGCAACCTGATCAGCGCCGGCTCGTCACCCACGACGCGTGGATCGGGCTGCGCATCCAGCAGCGTCGGTACGCGGGCGGTGCCGCCGTAGCCGCGGCTGACCACGCCCGGCTTGAATCCGTGTGCACGCAGCGCCTCGACCAGTGCGATGGTGAGCGGTGTCTTGCCTGTGCCGCCAACGCCGAGGTTGCCGACGACGATCACCGGCACCGGCAAGCGCGTGGACTTCAACCAGCCGCGGCGATACATGCTGCGGCGCAATCCGCTCAGGCAGCCGAAGACTGCAGTGACCGGCAACGTCCACCACGGTGGCGTGGCCTTCGGGTCATACCAGCGTCGCTGCAGGTCGTCGGCGATGGCCACGCGAAAGCCCCGGTCAGTCGACGGCTGCGGCCGCCGACTCGCGAAACTGCAGGTGATGCAGCGCCGCGTACTTGCCGTTCCGTTCCAGCAACTCGGCGTGCGTGCCCTGTTCGACGATGCGGCCCGCATCCAGCACCACGATCTGGTCGGCGTGCTCGACCGTGGACAGGCGGTGCGCGATGACCAGGGTCGTGCGGTTCTTCATCAAACGTGACAAGGCATCCTGGATCAGGCGTTCGGATTCGCTGTCGAGCGCCGAGGTAGCCTCGTCGAGCACCAGGATCGGTGCGTTTTTCAGCAGTGCGCGCGCGACGGCAATGCGCTGGCGCTGGCCGCCGGACAACATCGATCCGCCCTCGCCCACGCGGCTGTGGATGCCGGCCGGCAGTTCGCGGATGAACTCCATCGCGTTGGCCGCCTCGGCCGCGGCGACGATGTCCGACTCGCTGGCGCCCGCCAGCGCGCCGTAGGCGATGTTGTGCGCGATGGTGTCATCGAACAGCACGACATCCTGCCCCACCCACGAAATCTGCGCGCGCAAACTGTGCTGGCTGTAGTCACCGAGCGGCCTGCCGTCGAGCAGGATGCTGCCGGCCGTGGGTTCGTAGAAACGCGGAATCAGGCTGACGAGGCTGCTCTTGCCGCTACCGGAGCGCCCCACCAGCGCGGTGACCGAGCCGGCGGGACACGTCAGCGAAACGCCGCGCAACGCCTGCAATTCGGAACCCGGATACACCAGCTGCACGTCGCGGAATTCAAGTTCGCCGCGAGCGCGCGCGAGCGTTGCCGATCCGGTGTCCGGTTCCATCGGCGCGTCGAGGACTCCGAACAATTCGTCCGCCGCGGCCAGTCCGCGCTGCAACTTCGCCTGCACCGTGGTCAGGCGCTTCAGCGATGGCAGGATGCCGCCCATGCACATGAACACGGTCGCGAATGCGCCCGCCGTGAGCTTTTCGCCCATCATGAAAGGCCGCGTGGCGATGAACACGATCAGCGCCAGCGCCAGGGCCGCCACCAGCTGCACGAAGGCGGTCGACACGCCGTTGGTGGCGGCAACCTTGATGTTCATCTTGCGGTCGCGATCGGTCACCGCGTCGAAGCGCTGCGACTCGTATTCCTGACCGCCGAACACCTTGACCTCGCGGTGTGCGCCGACGACTTCCTCCACCACGCCGGTGACGCGCCCGACGATGTCCTGGATGGTGACGTTGATGCGCCGGTAGCGCCGCGCCACCCACGTCACCAGCAGTCCCACCAGCGGCACCATCACCAGCAACACCAGCGCGAGCATCCAGTTGGTCCACACCATCACGCCCACCAGTCCCACCACGGTGAGGCCATCGACCATCAGGATCTTGGCGGAATCCGTGGACGCCTCGGCGACCTGGTTGCAGGTATACGTGATCCGCGAGATCTGCTGGCCCGAGGATTCACGGTCGAAAAATGCCGTCGGCATGCGCATGTACTTGTCGAACACCTGCCGCCGGATGGTCTGCACCACGCTGCGACCGACGTAGGCGACGCCGTAGCTCTCGATGTAGACCGCGATGCTGCGTACGAAGAAGATCGCGATGATCAGGATCGGCATCCAGAAAATCACTTGCGGATCGCGGGCGGTGAACAGCTTGTCGATCAGCGGCTTGATCGCGCGCGCGAACACCGTCATGCAGCCGGCATCGACGGCCATCGAGAACAGGGTCAAGCCGGCCGCGGACCGATACGGCCGCAGGTAGCCGAGCAGGCGGCGATAGACACCCGCGTCCGATTCGGGGCGGCGCGCCGGGTCAACCACCGGCAGCGTTCGCCGAGGGTGGCGCTGTGGCAATCGCGAGGTGGCTGAAGCCGAGCCGGCCCAGCGCATCCATCGCCGTGACCACGGCCTGGTGCGGCGTCATGGCGTCCGCACGCAGCAACACCTGGCGATCCCGGTTGCTGCCGGCGATCGCCGTGATGGCGCGCTGCAGGGTGGCCTCGTCCTCGCCAAGCACGCGATTGTTGCCCACGAAGAAATGTCCTTGCTTGTCGATCACGATCACCAACTCGTTGCTGGAAGGCGCCTCGGCCTTGTCGCTGGCCGAGGGCAAGGCGACCTTCATGTGGCCCTGCTGCACGAAAGTGGTGGTCAGCACGAAGAACATCAACAGCGTCAGCAACACGTCGATAAGGCTGACGACGTTGATCTCGAATTCGTCGGTGCGGCGGCTGCTGATGCGCATCGGGCCGCTCCGTCAGCCTGCGGCACGCGCGCCGGGTTGCGTGATGGTGCGCGGCTCGGCGGGCTGCGGCTTGCCATTCGCAAGTTCGTCGAGCAGCGCGATGGCCTGTTTCTCCATTTGCACCACGTAGCCCTGCACGCGCGAACGGAAGTACCGGTGAAATACGTAGGCGGGAATCGCGACCACCAGCCCGGACGCGGTACACACCAGTGCCTCGCCGATGCCACCCGCCATCTTCATCGGATCGCCGACGCCCGACAACATCACCGCGAGGAACATGCGGATCAAGCCAAACACGGTCCCTAGCAGGCCGAGCAACGGCCCGATCAAGGCAATCGTGCCGAGTGTGTTGAGGTAGCGCTCGAGTCCGTACACCACGTGGCGGCCGGTATCTTCGATGCGCTCCTTGATCTCGGCACGCGAGCGGTTGCGCACGTCCAGCGCGCTGGCCAGCAGTTCGCCCAGCGGCGAGTTCTCGCGCAAGGCCTGGATGTGCGAAGGACTCAGCTGCTGCGAATGCGCCCAGCCACGCACCTGTTCGCCCAGACCGGGTGGCAACACCGCGCTCTTGCGCAGGGTCCAGAAGCGCTCCAGCACGATCGCCAACGCCGCCGCCGAGCAGATCAGGATGGGCACCATGCCCCAGCCACCCGCCTTCAGGATTTCAAACACTTGCAACCTCCGCTGCGGGTACTGCCTGATGTTTGCGCATCATAGCAGCGCGAGCGGGGGTGGCATTCCCGCTTGCATGTTTACTCGCATGCTCGCACGACCAGGCCGCGGAGCAAACGGCCGGACCTTGCTCTGAGCGAGGCCATGGATGGCCGTCAGCGAAGCGAAGCTCCCCTGCACCGTTGGCGATGCCGACAAATTCGGCAGGACTGCCGAATTTGAACGCCGAAGGCGGCCCCGAGCTTCAGCGAGGGGCGAGCCACAGGGATGTGGCGAGTAGTCTCGGCGCGGCCGCCATGCGGCGAGCATCGCAGGGAAGTCGAGGCAACACGACGTTGCCGAGACCATCGCCACAGGCGCGATGGTCTTTGGCTACTTTCTGCCGCAACAGAAAGTAGCCCGCTCGCCGCGGAGGCGAGCGGAACCATTGCGCGATCACGCTACGAGAACAAAGACGCTGGGTCCCGGTTTGCGCCGGGATGACGAGCGACAAGGTTGCGCCGGGATCACGAACCAAACCGTCAACACCGTCGGGCGGCGGCATCGCAACGGCGACGCCGCAACACCGGATGTCAGAGCTTCATGCCCTTCAGCGCCGGATGCACCAGCTTGCCGGCATCGACGTTCAGGCCACTGGCGAGGAT
>DASSRT010000266.1:0-7171 GCA_035701705.1 Rhodanobacteraceae bacterium | reverse complement strand
ATTGGCCGCGGCCTCATTGAAGCGTTTGCGCGCCGCTGATCGCGATTCCTGAACTGTTGATTTCCGCGGCCAATTGGCCGCGGCCTCATTGAAGCCGGCAAAGCGGCTGGGGTAGCTGATCCCAACCACACCGATTTCCGCGGCCAATTGGCCGCGGCCTCATTGAAGCTAAACAAATGTTACACGCAACGAATGACGCCCCTGTTATTTCCGCGGCCAATTGGCCGCGGCCTCATTGAAGCATCGGGCCGCCAGCGGTGGGCACCTCAATGGCATAGATATTTCCGCGGCCAATTGGCCGCGGCCTCATTGAAGCCACCTGCCCCAGCTCCTCGGATTCCCATGCCATCCGGATTTCCGCGGCCAATTGGCCGCGGCCTCATTGAAGCAGCGCCGACCCTGCACGGCCGTCCATGCGCTGAACGCTATTTCCGCGGCCAATTGGCCGCGGCCTCATTGAAGCGTTGTTGCGGGATTCGCGTTCGCGGCGCTGGTGCTGAAATTTCCGCGGCCAATTGGCCGCGGCCTCATTGAAGCTCGGAATCCACCGGCGAGGCCTATCTCGGCACCCGCAAGCCGATTTCCGCGGCCAATTGGCCGCGGCCTCATTGAAGCTGGCTTACGGCGAGCCGAATCTTGACGCCCTGCTGCGATTTCCGCGGCCAATTGGCCGCGGCCTCATTGAAGCTTGGTCTTGGGGTGAGTCGGAATCCCGACCGCAATGCATTTCCGCGGCCACTCGACCACACCCCGTTGTAGGAGCGGCGGAAGCCGCGACCGAAATTTCCGGCCAACCGTTTCATCGGTCGCGCCTTCCGGCGCTCCTACAAAAGCTCGCCCCATGGCGCACCGCAGGTCGCGACCGTAATCGCGATACCGCGCCATCCGGCGTAACCTGCTTGAATGACTCGAACCATCGCGCTCGCGCAAGCGCAACTGGCGCTACTGGACGTTGCCACAAAAGCATCTCGACAACCGCCGCATCTACATTCCGCGCGGCAAGATGCTGGGCGGTTGCTCGTCGGTGGACGCGATGTGCTACACCCGCGGCCACCCGTCGGACTACAACCACTGGGCCGCGCTCGGCGTTCCAATTCCTAAGCGCCGCCTAAGGCTGACTTGCGATCCTGCGGAGCAATGCAGATCATGCGCTTCGTCACACGCCTCGGCTTGGCAGGGGCAGCCGCTGTCGTCGCCGGCTGTGCGGCGTTTCACGCCCTGCCGCTCGACCGCGGACGCGCGCCCGCACGCGCCGCCGACATCACCGTGGCGGCGGCGACCATGCCAACGCCTACGCTGCGTGCACACACGTTCGATCCGGCGGACGGCCTCGACGTCACCGAAGTCGCGATGCTGGCGATCGCCAACAATCCGCAACTGCGCGTTGAACGCGACAAGGCGGGTGTCGCGCATGCGCAGGCCTATGCCGCCGGATTGCTGCCCGATCCGAACGTGGCTTACGAACACGATCGACCCGTGGGCAATGCGCCGGGCGCCAACGATGCCTTCAGCGCAAGCCTGTCGCTCGATCTTGGCAACCTGGTGACGCGTTCCGCGCGCGTTGCCTCCGCGCGCGCCGGCGTCCGCGAGGTCGACCTCAACCTGCTGTGGAGCGAATGGCAGACCATTGCCCAGGCGCGTACCTTGTTCGATCGCATCTACTTCGCGCGTGAGCGCGTCGCGCGCCTGCAAGTGGAGCACGCGGCGCTGGCGCCGGTACAGGCCGCGATCATTCGCGCGCTGGATTCGGGCCGCCTCAACTATCCGACCGCCGGCGCGGGCCTGAATGCCGCCGCCAACACCACGCACGAACTCGGCATCGCCGAGCACGATCTCAATGTGGCGGAACGCGACTTGCATGACCTGCTCGGCCTCGATGAAGCCGCGCCGTTGCGCTTGACGGGCGCACCGTTTTCGGTCGAGCCGGATCCGGCCGGGGTGCAACGCGCGCTCGCCGAGATGCCGCATCGGCGCCCGGATTTGCTGGCCTTGCAGGCCGGGTACGCATCGCAGCAACAGAAGCTGCGCAGCGCCATCCTCGCGCAATTTCCTGCCATCACGGTCGGCTTCGTGCGGGCGCGCGACAACAGCAACATCACCAGCAGGGGCTTTTCGATCGGGTTGTCGCTGCCGTTGTTCGACGGCAACCGCGGCAACATCGCGATCGCGCGCGCAACGCGGTTGCAGTTGCGCGACGCCTACACGGCCCGCCTGCTCGTCGACCGCAACGACGTGCAGAAGTTGTGGGCGGACCTGCAGAACGACCGCGCCAGGCATGGCGCCGTTGCCGATCACGCTGCGCGTCTCGATCGCGCACGCAAGGCTGCACAGGCCGACTACGCGGGCGGTCGCCTGGACTGGCCGACCTACCTTGAAATTCGCGCAAGTTCCCTCGCCGCCGACACCAGCTTGCTGACCCTGGAGCAGGACACCCATGCCACCGCCATCGCGCTGGATGCGCTGACAGGCGGCTGGCCGCCTGCGTCCGCTGCCGAAAAACCCGAAACACAAGTTCGCCGATGAATGCCCGACACAAATACCGCGTTGACTGCAGCCGCATGCATTCGTGCCTGTTCGCCTTCGTCGGCGGACTGATTGGGGCGCTGGCCGGATGTTCTTCCGCGCACATCGGTCATCCAGGCACGCCAGCGCCCGTAACCGTGCAGACCGCGACGCCGGTTCGCCATGTGTTCCGCGGCAAGATCGAGGCCTTCGGGCAGGTTGCCGCCGACCGCCGCAGCGCGCTGTCGCTCAGCTTGCCGCAAGCCGGCCAGGTCCTCGCGATCAAGGCAATCGCCGGCCAACACGTGCAGCGTGGAAAGGCGCTGTTGCAGCTCACCACCGATCCGGCGACACGCAGCGCGTACCTGCACGCGAAAAATGCCCTTGCCGTGGCGCGCAGCGACCTCGACCGCATCACCCATCTGCACTCCGACAAGCTTGCAACGAACGCGCAACTGGATGCCGCACGCACCGCGGTTTCCGACGCACAGGCGGCACTGGAAGCACAGGCGCTGCTCGGTGGCGGCGACGCGGTGGCCACGCTGCGCGCACCCGCCGACGGCGTGGTCACCGCGCTGCCGGTACAACGCGGCGAACGGGTGGCCGCGGGAACCCAACTGATCGGGTTCACGCCCGACGCGGCTTTGTCTGCACAACTGGCCGTCGATCCGGTATCGGCGCCCGACATCCGCGTCGGCATGCCGGTAACGATCCATCCGGTCTACGCCGCGCCCGGCGCGCCGCCGCTGGCAGCCACGGTTGCGGCGATCGGTAGCGCCGTGGATGCGCAAACGCACATGGTCGACATCGTCGCGACCTTCGACGCACGGGCACCGCTGCAGGAGGGCGCGGCCATCGCGGCGATCATCCACACGACGAAGGAACCCGTCTGGGCCGTACCGCGCTCGGCCCTGCAACATGACGCACACGGCAACTACGTGTTCCAGATCGAGGACGGCAAGGCGCACCGGGTTGACGTGACAGTGCTTGCGCCCGACGGCAGCCCGGTCGGCGTCGCGGGCAAACTCGATCCACACGCCGCCGTGATCACGCTTGGCAGCTACGAGACGGCTGACGGGCAGCCGGTGCGCGCTGCCGCACCCACAGCGCCACGGACTGCCGGAACCACGAGCCGATGAATTTCGTGGCGTGGATCCACGCGCATCGCCGCTCGTTGCTGTTCCTGATCCTGGTCCTCGCGCTGGTGGGCCTGGGCGCGGCGTTCCGCCTGCCGGTTTCGCTGTTCCCCGACGTGTCCTTCCCACGCGTGCGCGTCGACATCGACGCCGGTGACCGCCCTGCCAACCAAATGGTGGTCGCGCTGACCACTCCGGTGGAGGAAGCCATCCGGCGCGTGCGCGGCGTGCGCGACGTGCGTTCGACCACCAGCCGTGGCAGCGCCGAAATCAACGTGAGCTTCGATTGGGGCGCAGACATGGATCGCGCGTTGCTCGACGTCGACGCCGCGATGAACCAGGTGCTGCCGGACCTGCCGCGCGGGACCCGCATCCAGGCCCACCGCATGGATCCCACCGGCACCGAGCCGGTGCTTGCCTACAGCCTGCGCAGCGACACGCTGACACCCGTGCAGTTGTACGACCTGGCGCAATACCAATTGCGCCCGCTGCTCTCCGGCGTGCCCGGCGTCGCGCGCGTTGGCGTGCAGGGTGGCGCGGTCGGAGAGCTGCATGTGGACGTCGATCCGGCCAGGCTGCGCGCGCAGGCATTGAGCATGGCCGATGTGGTGCATGCGGTCTCGCAGGCTGCCGACATCGCGGCACTGGGGCGATTGTCCGATCACTACAAGCTGTATCTGCTGCTGGCCGACAACCAGCCCGGCAGCGTTGCAGCACTGCGCGAGGTGGTGGTGCGCGCGGGTCCCGGCGGCGTGGTGCGGGTAGGTGACATCGCAACCGTGCGGCAGGCTGCCGCGCCGCAATGGACGCGCATCACCGCGGACGGCACCCCGGCGGTATTGCTGCAGGTGTTCCAGCAGCCGGCGGCCAACAGCCTTGCGATGGTGGCCGCGGTGAAGGCACGCCTCGCGGCTTACCGTCCGCAGTTGCCCCAAGGCGTGCGGATTGCAACCTGGTACGACCAGACCCAGCTGGTGCGCGGTGCGGCCGGCAGCGTGCGCGACGCGATCCTGATCGGCATCGGCCTCGCCGGGATGGTGTTGTTCGTGTTCCTTCGCAACACGCGCGTCATCCTGATTGCGCTGCTGGTGGTGCCCGCCACGCTGGCCATCACGATCCTGCTGCTCGACGTGCTGGGCATGAGCTTCAACATGATGACGCTCGGCGGCATGGCGGCGGCGGTCGGCTTGCTGATCGACGATGTGGTGGTGATGCTCGAGCACATCGTGCGCCGGTTGCACGATGGCACCGGCCACGTGCACGGCCGCATCCTCGATGCGGTGCGCGAATTCACCCGCCCGCAAACCGGATCGTCACTCGCGACCATCGTGATTTTCCTGCCGCTGGCGTTCCTCTCCGGCGTCACCGGCGCGTTCTTCAAGGCCCTGTCGCTGACGATGGCGAGCGCGCTGGCCATCTCGTTCCTGCTCACCGTCATCGCGGTGCCGCTGCTGGCCGGCTGGTTGTTCGACCCGCGCCACGCGATCGAGCGTGCGCCGGGCCGGCTGTGGCAACGCTGCATCGCGCTCCAGCAGAACGTCTTGCAACGCACCCTGCGGCGTCCCGTGTGGCTGCTGGCCGGTTTGATCCCGCTGGTGCTGGCGGGCGCGTTCGCCAGCCGCTCGGTCGGCACCGGCTTCATGCCGAAGATGGATGAAGGCGGCTTCACGCTCGACTACATCGCGCAGCCGGGCACCTCGCTTGAAGAAACCAACCGGTTGCTGGAACAGGTTGGCCGAATCCTGGCGGCCAATCCGTACGTCGACACCTGGTCGCGGCGCACGGGGGCGCAACTCGGCGGCGGCCTCACCGAAGCCAACACGGGTGATTTCTTCGTGCGCCTCACGCGCGGTTCGCGGCCACCCACCACCGCGGTGATGGAACACATCCGCGAGCAGATCGTCGCCAAGGTGCCGGGCCTGGATGTCGACGTATCGCAATTGCTCGAAGACATGATCGGCGACCTCACCGAAGTACCGCAGCCGATCGAGGTGAAGCTGTATTCCGGAAGCGGCCGGCAACTCGATACGGCCGCCAGGAAAATCGCGGCGCAACTCGGCACGATCCCCGGCGTGGTCGGCGTGCGGGACGGCATCAATCCGGCGGGCGATGCCCTGGAAGTGCACGTCGATCCGGTCAAGGCTGCGCTGCTCGGGCTCGATCCGCAATCCGTGGCCCGGCAGGTCGCCACCGCGATGGCCGGAACGGTCGCCGCGGAACTTCCGCAGGGTCCGAAGATGGTCGCGGTACGCGTGTGGTTGCCGCCCCGCGATCGCGCCGAGATCGGACAACTCGCGGCGCTGCCGATCAGCGACGGCCACGGGCATGTGTATCCGTTGTCGCGCATGGCCTCGATCCGCGAGCAAAGCGGGCAACCGGAAATCGACCACGACAACCTGAAGCGGATGGTGGCCGTCACCGCGCGCATCACCGGGCGCGACCTGGGCTCGACGATGCACGACGTGAAAAGCCTGCTGGCACGGCACGACGAACTCCCACCCGGGATGTACTACGAACTCGGCGGGCTCTACCACCAGCAACAGGTCGCCTTTCGCGGGCTCACCTTCGTGCTGCTGACTGCATTCGCGCTGGTCTTCACGTTGCTGCTGTTCCTGTACGAAAGTTTCCGCGCCGCCATCGCCGTGATGCTGCAACCGCTGCTGGCGATCTGTGCGGTATTCATCGGCCTGTGGATCACCGGCATCGAACTCAACATCTCCGCGATGATGGGCATGACCATGATCGTCGGCATCGTCACGGAACTTGCGATCTTCTTTTTCTCCGAACTTGCCGGGCTCCAGACCGGCACTGCAAACGAGCCGCCCGCGAGCCTGCGCTCGCGATTGCTGCAGGCCGGGCAAGCGCGCATGCGCGCGATCCTGATGTCCACGCTGGCGATGGTCCTCACCCTGCTGCCCCTCGCACTCGCGCTGGGCCGCGGCTCGCAAATGCAGCAACCGCTCGCCGTCGCGATCATCTCCGGCATGCTCGCGGCCCCGCCACTGGTCCTGGTGGTCATGCCAACCCTCTACGCCGTGTTGATGCGCGAGCCGCGCCGCGCTGCATAATCACGAACCCGACCCACCGCGGAATCCCGATCCATGCTGGTCGATTGGCCCCACGCAGGTCCTGTCGCACTCGCCGCATTCCTCGCATCCATCGTGGAGGGCGTCGAAGCGCTGACCGTGGTGCTGGCGGTCGGGACCGTGCGCGGCTGGCGCGCAACCCTGCTCGGCACCGGCGCGGGCCTCGGCGTGTTGCTGCTGGCCGTTGCCATTGTCGGGTCGGCGCTCACGCGGATACCGCTGGATGCGGTGCGTGCGGTGGTGGGAACGCTGCTGTTGTTGTTCGGCTTGCGCTGGCTGCACAAGGCGATCCTGCGCAGCGCCGGCGTCATCGCGCTGCACGACGAAGCGGCAATCTACCTCCGCCAGCAGCAGGCACTGCAGGGGATGCACGCCGACCCGGCCCGTTGGGACGGCGTCGCCTTCGTGCTGGCTTTCAAGAGCGTGGTGCTGGAAGGCACGGAAGTG
>DASSRT010000265.1:0-3951 GCA_035701705.1 Rhodanobacteraceae bacterium | reverse complement strand
CCGGGCATGATGCCGATCTTGCACTCACCCGGGGTAATGATGCCGGGGCAGTTCGGCCCGATCAGGACGGCATCGGGGTAATCCTTCAGCACGTTCTTCACGCGCAGCATGTCGAGCACCGGGATGCCCTCGGTGATCGCGACGATCACGCGGATGCCGGCAGCGGCAGCTTCGAGGATCGCGTCAGCCGCGAACGGCGGCGGCACGAAGATCACCGAGGCGTCGGCGCCGGTGTCATCGACCGCTTCGCGTACGGTGTTGAAGACGGGCAAACCGATGTGTTCGCTGCCGCCCTTGCCGGGCGTCACGCCGCCGACCAGCTTGGTGCCGTAGTCCAGCGCCTGCTGCGAATGGAAAGTGCCCTGGTGGCCGGTGAAGCCCTGGCAGATGACCTTGGTGTTCTTGTTGACTAGGACGGACATGGAAATTCCCGCAAGTTCGAAAAATGGGTCCCGGATCGACGTACGTCCCTGTACTGTCCGGGACTCGAACATCCTGTTCTCGGCCGTCGCTCCGATGATGTTCCGCAGCTACGCGGCTTTTGCCGCGGCGACGGCCTTTTGCGCGGCGTCGTTCAGATCATTGGCGGGCGTGATCGCAAGGCCCGATGCGGCCAGCAGCTCGCGGCCCTTCTCCACGTTGGTGCCCTGCAGGCGCACCACCACCGGGATCTTCAGACCCACTTCCTTGACCGCGGCGATGATGCCTTCGGCGATCAAGTCGCATCGCACGATGCCGCCGAAAATGTTGACGAGGATGCAGTTCACTTTAGGCGAGGACAGGATCAGCTTGAACGCCGCGGTCACGCGCTCCTTGGTGGCGCCGCCACCGACGTCGAGGAAGTTGGCGGGTTCGCCGCCGGCCAGCTTGATCACGTCCATGGTTGCCATGGCGAGGCCCGCACCGTTGACCATGCAGCCGATCGTGCCGTCCATCGTGACGTAGTTGAGATGCTCGGCCGCGGCCGCGGCCTCGGCCTTGTCTTCCTGCGAGACGTCGCGCATCGCCGCCAGTTCCGGATGCCGGAACTCGGCGTTGTCGTCGGAATTGACCTTGCCATCCAGCGCCATCAGGTCGCCGGAGGCGACGATCGCGAGTGGATTCAATTCCACCAGCGAGAGGTCCTTGGCGTTGAACAGCTTGTACAGGCCCAGCATGATCTTGGTGAGCTGGTTGACCTGCTTGCCGCTGAGGCCCAGCGCGAAGCCGAGCTCGCGACACTGGTAGGGCTGCAGGCTCTCGGTGAGGTTCACCGTGACGGTGTGGATTTCATCCGGCGTTTCGCGCGCGACCTGCTCGATGTCGACGCCGCCGCGAGCCGAGGCGATGAAGGTGATCGCCTTGGTTCCGCGATCGACCAGCACCGACAGGTACAGCTCCTTGGCGATGTCGGTGGCCTCGGTCACCAGCACCAGGTTCACCGGCAGCGCGACGCCACCGGACTGGTAGGTGGCCATCCGGGTGCCGAGCATGCCTTCGGCGGCGGCCTTCACCTTGTCCAGCGAGTCGCAGAACTTGACGCCGCCGGCCTTGCCGCGGCCACCAGCGTGGATCTGCGCCTTCACCATCCATTGCCCGCCACCGAGCGCCTTGGCGGCCTCGACGGCTTCGCCCGGGGTCGATGCGACCTTGCCCGCCGGCACCGCGATGCCGAACTCGGCAAACAATTGCTTGGCCTGATATTCGTGGAAATTCATTCAATGAGCCTCGTGATTCAAGAGGATGGCGGCAGCTGAAACCAGCGCCGTCGCACGCCGCGGGCGACCATCAAGCACGCACGACAGCCGGTTATTGTCGCGGCGGCTGGCTCGCCTGTCCACCCAGCAGCCCGAACAGGATCAGGAGCACCGCGCCCACGGTGATCGCGGAATCGGCGACGTTGAAGGCCGGGAACGACCACGCGTGCCAGTAGACCTGGATGAAATCGGTGACCTGGCCGTGCACAAGGCGGTCGATGAGGTTGCCGAGCGCGCCGCCGATGATCAGCGCGACCGGCAGCGCGTTGCGCCAGTCGCGACGCGGCAGGCGCGTCAGCCACACGGCAAGACCGATGCTCACCACCACCGCCAGCCCTCCGAACAGCCACGCCTGCCAACCCGAGGCGCCCGCAAGGAAGCTGAAAGCCGCGCCGGAGTTGAAGGCCAGCGTCCAGTTCAGCACGTGCGGGATGACTTGATGCGGCATGTACGGCTGCAACTCGTGCACCACGATGGCCTTGGTCAGCTGGTCGAGCGCGATCACGCCGGCCGACAGCAGCAGCCAGACGAGTGCGTTGGGTTTGGGAAACTTGCTCAAGCGGGTTCCTTGAATGTGACACGCGGGGAAACGCGCATGATAGCTGCGCCCTTGCACACCCCCTTCGTGCCGAAGGGGGCAGCACACGTCTTCCCCCTTCCTGCGGAAGGAGGAAGCCAGACATGCATCATGCAATCGTCAACGCAGCACGCGCCGCCGGCAGGATCGCCTCGCTCCAGCGCGTGTACTGCGCGCCCGAAGGATGCAGGCCGTCGGCGACCAGCTCGGTCCCCGCGTCGGCCGAGCGCGAGATGCCGGTGACGTCGACCCAGGCCGCACCCGCGCGCCCGGCCTGCACCCGCGCTTCGGCGTTGAAGGCATTGATCTGATCGGCGACTTCGCGGGCATCGCGGTGCTCGGCACGCGCAAACGGCGTCACGCCCCAGTCGGGAATCGAAACCACCACGACGCGTGCGGCGTCGCCGCCGGCCAGTCCGACCGCGCGTTGCAGGAGCCCGTGGAACTGCGCGCGGTATGCGTCCAGCCCACGCCCGCGATACTGGTCATTCACGCCAATCAGCAGGGTCACCAACGCGTACGGCGGCGCCAATCCTTCTGCATCCAGCGCAGTCGCAAGCTCGTCGGTGGTCCAACCGGTCCGGGCGACGATCTGTGGATCGCCAAGTTCAAGACCGGCGTTACGCAGGCGCGCAGCCAGCTGGCGCGGCCAGCGCTCCGACTCCGCCACGCCTTCGCCGATCGTGTAGGAATCACCCAGCGCGATGAATGAATGCATGCTCGTTCACTCGAAGCGGCTGGGGTGGAAAGTCGGGACATGGCAGTCCGTTCCGGCGTTCACGACCACAGTCCCCAACGGCTGCCTCAAGCACCCGCGACGCAGCGATCAGGGACGATCGCATCACCCATCTCGACCATGCGCGCCAGCACCCGCTCGATGCGCGCGAACACGTCGGCGATCTGCGCCGGCTCCGGCAACAGCGTGATGCGGAAGTGGCGGCTGCCCTGCAGGTTGAAACTGGTGCCCGGCACGATCAAGGCATGCTCCTCGTCCAGTACGCGCAGGGCAAATTCGTTGTCGTCGAAATCGGGCAGCACGTCGGCACGCACCGCCGGGAATGCGTACAGCGCGCCCTGCGGCACCACGCATTCGAGGAAGCGGCTGCGTGCCACGGCGTCCTGCACGGCACGGCGTGCTTCGTGCAGGCGCCCGCCCGGCGCGGTCAACGCGCCGATGGTGTCCGGGCCCGTCAAGGCCGGT
This sequence comes from Rhodanobacteraceae bacterium, assembly GCA_035701705.1. Classification (GTDB taxonomy): domain Bacteria; phylum Pseudomonadota; class Gammaproteobacteria; order Xanthomonadales; family Rhodanobacteraceae; genus 66-474. Next base: position 437 of record DASSRT010000265.1, on the reverse strand, counting down.
TCGATCGCCCACTGTGCGGGCACGTTGGCGCACAGCCGGAGAGCCGCCAGCAGCTGCAGCGCATCGCGATAGGCTTCCACGCGTTCGCCGGAACCCGACAAGGTCATCCAGCCGACCCGGAATCCGCAGGCGCGATGCACCTTCGAGAGGCCGCCGAAGGATACGCACGGCAGGTCGCCTGCGAGCGCGGCCAACGGCGTGAAGACGGCATCGTCATAGAGGATGCCGTCGTAGATTTCGTCGCACAGCAACAGCAGGCCGTGGCGCGCGGCAATCGCGACGATGCGCTCGAGCAGTTCGCGCGGATAACACGCGCCCGTCGGATTGTTCGGATTGATCAGCACCAGCGCGCGGGTGCGCGGCCCGCACAAGGCCTCGATCTGGTCCGGGTCGGGCAGGTGGCCTTGCGCCGCCGGGCAATCGTAATAACGCGGGGT
>DASSRT010000264.1:0-6351 GCA_035701705.1 Rhodanobacteraceae bacterium | reverse complement strand
GTGACCATGACGGATCCTTCGACAACGCGTTCGACCACTGACCATCCCGGCGTCACGCCGGACATGATCCAGACCGGCTCGGACATTCCGGCCGACTGGCAGCAGCCGCGCGAACATTTCGACTACGTGCGCCGCGAAGTGATGATCCCGATGCGCGACGGCGTGAAGCTGCACACGGTGATCATGTCGCCGAAGGGCATGCAGGACCTACCGATCCTGCTGGAACGCACGCCCTACGACGCCAACAAGAACTCATCCGGCAACAGCCCGCACATGCGCGATGCGGTGTGGTCGGGCAACACCGACTGGGCCGACGCGAAATACATCCTCGTGTGGCAGGACATCCGCGGCAAATACGGATCCGAGGGCGACTACGTCATGACCCGCCCGGTGCGCGGTCCGCTGAATCCGACCGACACCGACGACACCACCGATGCCTGGGACACCATCGAATGGCTGGTGGAGAACGTCGCGGAATCCAACGGCAAGGTCGGCATGATCGGCTCGTCCTACGACGGCTGGACGGTGGCGATGGCGCTGCTGGATCCGCATCCCGCGCTCAAGGTCGCGGCACCGGAAAGCCCGATGATCGACGGCTGGATGGGCGATGACTGGTACCACTACGGCGCCTTCCGCCAGCTTGGCCTCGACTACTTCACCGGCCAGTGCAGCAAGCAAGGCAAGGGCGAAGGCATCCCGCGCGCGCACCACGACGATTACTCGAACTTCCTCGAAGCCGGCTCCGCCGGCGCCTACGCCGAAGCCAACGGCTGCCGGCAACTGCCATGGTGGAATCGCCTGTCTGCGCATCCGGCGTACGACGCCTTCTGGCAACTGCAGGCGCTGGATCGACTGCTCGCGGCCAACCCGTCCGATGTACCCACCATGTGGCTGCAAGGTCTGTGGGACCAGGAAGACATCTATGGTGCCGTGCACGCCTGGGAAGCGTTGGTGGATACCGGGCATCGGTCCAACAACCACCTCGTGATCGGCCCGTGGTGGCACAGCCAGATCAACCGCGCCGGCTGGAACACCGGACCGCTCCGCTGGCCGGGCAACACCACGGCGCTGTTCCGGCAGCGCGTGATGATTCCATGGTTCGACCATCACCTGCGCGGCACGCCACTCGCGAAACCCCTGCCCGGCGCCATGGTCTACAACCCCATTGCGCAATGCTGGGACGAATTCGCCGACTGGAAGCCGGCCGATGCGCAGCAACTCACGCCGCTGTATTTGCAAGATGGATTTGCACTCGGCTTCGGTGCCGCCAACGGCGGCAGCGACAGCTACGTTTCCGACCCGGCCAAGCCCGTGCCCTACCTGCCGCGTCCGATCCCGCAGGACATCGACCGTTGGCGCACGTGGCTGGTGCACGACCAGCGCTTCGTGGCCGACCGGCCCGACGTGCTTTCCTACGTCACGCCGGTGCTGACCGAAACCGTGCGGGTGCAAGGCGCGCCCATCGCGGATGTTTTTGCGCGCACCACGGGAACCGATGCCGACTTCGTGGTCAAACTGATCGACGTGTTCCCCGGCACCGATCCCGGCGATCCGGCGCTCGGCGGCTACCTGCATCCGGTCGCGCTGGACATCTTCCGCGGTCGCTACCGCGAGAGTTTTTCCGAGCCCTCGCCGATTCCGGCCAACGAGGTGCAGGAATACAAGTTCCGGCTGCCGACCGTGAACCACGAGTTCCGGCCGGGCCACCGCATCATGGTGCAGATCCAGTCCAGCCTGTTCCCGCTGTATGACCGCAACCCGCAAACCTGCGTGCCCAACATCATGTTTGCGCAAGCGGACGACTACCAAAAGGCCACCGTGACGATCGAACACGGCCCGGATGCGCCGAGTGCCGTGCTGCTGCCGCTGGCGAAAACGTAAATCGGGATTGCAGAACCCAAGGAAGCTCTGATTTTGCTCGTCATCCCGGCGACGTGGCGCGCAGGAGCGCGCCCGAACAGCGCAGCTGGCCCGAAGGGCGAGCGCCATGGATGGCGCGAGTAAAGCCGGGACCCAGTGGCATTTTCGCAAGGCATTGAAACGCAAAGCCGCTGGGTCCCGGATATCGCTTCGCAATTCCGGGACGACGAGGGATGCGATTGATCAGAGGTTCCCAACCGCGGGCTTTGCACGCGCCACCTTTTCCACCCCGGAATTCGTGTAGATTGCGCTTTCCCGAACACGGTGGCGCTTACATGAAAAAAATGCTCGGCGTGCTGTTGCTGGTATGCCTCGCCATGGGCGTGGCGTGGGCACAAACTGCACCTGCGACGGTAACGCCGCCGCAACCTCAGGCCACCACGGCCGCGGCGCCGCACTTCGATGTCGAAGCCGCAACCCGCGCCTACATGGACGAACTCTCGCCCGCGCAACGGGCGCGATCCGATGCGTATTTCGAGGGCGGCTACTGGCTGATCCTGTGGGACCTGCTGGTTGCGCTGGGCGTGGCATGGCTGCTGCTCGGCACGCGGTTGTCCGCGCGGATGCGCAATCTTGGCGAACGCATCACGCGCTGGCGCTGGTTGCAGACCGCCATCTACGTGATCCAGTACATCGTGCTGACGTCGCTGCTGACCTTGCCGTGGAGCCTGTACGAAGGCTACTTCCGCGAACACCAGTACGGGTTGTCCAACCTGAGCCTCGGTGGCTGGTTCGGCGAGCAGGCCAAGGCTCTGATCGTCGGACTGATCCTCGGCACCATCGTGCTGGTGATCATCTATGCGGTGATCCGCAAGGCCACCCGCACCTGGTGGCTGTGGGGTGCCGGCGTGGCGATCGTGTTCATGATCTTCGTCGCGACCATTGCGCCGGTCTACATCGCGCCACTATTCAACACCTACAAGCCGCTGCCGGACAGTCCGCTCAAGACACAACTACTGTCGATGGCGCGTGCCAACGACATCCCTGCCACCAACATCTACGTGTTCAATGCCTCGCGCCAGAGCAAGCGCATCAGCGCCAACGTCAGCGGCATGTTCGGCACCACCCGCATCAGCCTCAACGACAACCTGCTCAACCGCAGTACGCCCGCCGAGGTCAAAGCGGTGCTCGGCCACGAAATGGGCCATTACGTGTTGAACCACGTCTACAAGGGCATCGTGTTCTTCGGCATCATCATCGTGCTCGCATTCGCCTTCGTGCGCTGGGGATTCGCTTGGGCCGAGCGCCGCTGGGGCGAACGCTGGGGACTGCGCGGTGTCGGCGACGTCGCTGGCCTGCCACTGCTCGCCGCGCTGCTGTCGATCTTCATGTTCGCGATGACGCCCGTCACCAACACCATCACCCGCACCATGGAAGCGGAAGCCGACGCTTTCGGCCTGAATGCCGCGCGGCAACCCGACGGTTTCGCGCAGGCGGCGGTGCAACTGTCCGAATACCGCAAGATGCATCCGGGACCGGTCGAGGAGTTCATCTTCTACGACCATCCCAGCGGCTGGCAGCGCATCCACCGCGCAATGATCTGGAAGGCGGAAAACCTTGACGATCCTGCGGTGCGCAACGGTGGAGCGATTGCAACGCCGGGGTCAGAATCGACTTTCTCAGACCATTGAACCAGCGAGCGCCCGCCGCCACGCGTACGCGCGGCGGCCAACCAAAATCGCCACCTTTCCTGCAGCAGGAGTGATCGAATGACCTGGACAGTCGTGAACCCGCCTTCGATACAAGTCGAGATGGCTTGTAACTTGTACAACATCACCAAGCCAGCGGATCTGCCTGCCACCAAGGGTCAATGGGGCATAGATGCCCATGTGTGGAAAGCGTTGATTGATCTCACCTATGCCAACTGCAAGACCTTGGGAATCCCGACCACCAGCAGTGGCCTGAAGGGCATGTGCATCTGGGCGTCGGTCGTGGCTGCCAAGTTCTACGTGCACAAGTTCGCCTACATCGACACTCGTGTCATCCGGGTCCAAGCGAAGGCTGACCACTATTTTGTTTCCATCAGACGCCAACCAGAGAATGGCATCTGCGACATCACGTGCAACCAGTTCGGTGGACCGGACTACCTCACCGGAACCTTGTCCGAGGTACACGGCATAGCGCAGCAGGTTCAGATATCGGGACAGACACTGTTCGATGCTTACCAGCTCGGGTCGAGTTCAGACACCTGCGTGATCTGAACTCACGGACGTTTCTCAGCCCCGCAGCAGGATGGCCGGAAGCGCCACCACGCCCAACACCAGCAGAATCGCCAGCAAGGTCATCACGACACGCAGCGGATCGGACCGCAGGATGCCGACGAACGTCTCTGCGGTTCCAGCACGCTTGGCAGCCTCGTATTCGGCGCGAACGCGGGCGCTGCGCTGCTGCTCGTACTCATCCAGCGCACGTTTGGCGTTCTCGAAATCCGCGTCGTCCTTCACCCAGATCCCGCCGAACGAAATTCCCCAGGGACTGGGCGTGGTTTCGTAGAACGCGATCCGCTGCGCGTCGAGCAGCGCGCGCACGTCGTCGGCCTCGTCATCCGGCACGTTGTGCAAGTTCAGTAGCAGCCTGGACATGGCGCCATGATAGCCGCGCCTGAAATGGCGTCAGTGGCGTACCCGGTGATGGATACGAATTCGCATCAGCCGAATGGCTTGCCTTGCGACCGGACAGCAGCGGGGAAGAAAACCCGGGACAAAGAAAATCCGTCGACCGACAGGGCCGTCACCGAAACCGATGATCCGCTCGCAAGTCGACTCTGACCCTGAAGTTTCCCCACGAATCCTTTCGTCGGTTCAAGCGGTTGCCACGATACGAGCGGGCATCACGGCGATGGCAGGAGCGGCGGCAGCCGCGATACACACTTGCCCTGATCGCCGTTTTCGCAATGCGGGTCGCGCCTTCCGGCGCTCCTACACATAACCCGCCTTTTCGCAACCCGGGTCGCGCCTTCCGGCGCTCCTACAATGGTCGTCGCGTCTCTCGGGCGCGGGCAGGTACCTTGGTTGATTCATGGGGAAACTTCAGACTCTGACCGCTACTCTTGATCTGGGCGAAGAACCTTATTTTTGTTGCCGCTTGGGCCGCCGTGGCGGCTTGAAGCCACCCTTGCCGGATTTGCTCTTGTGATCGCCACCCTTGCGCGGGCGCGCAGCCGGTGCGCCAACGGGTGGCTCGGAACCTGCATCCGCTTCCAGCCGCATGTGCAATGGGCGTCCAACCACGCGCACTTTCTTGAAGTGCGCCAGCAGCTCGTTGGGCATGCCTTCGGGCAAGTCGATCAGGCTGTAGTCGTCGCGAATCGTCAGCCGGCCGATGTAGCGGCTGTCGATGTCGCCTTCGTTGGCGATGGCGCCGATGATGTGCTTGGGTTGCGCGCCGTGCGCGTGACCCACCTCGATGCGATAGGTCTGCTTGCCGGGCTCACCCTGGTGCGGCCGTTCGGCGCGCTGCTTGCGTTCGTAAGGTTTGCGCGGTGCAGCGTCGCGGCTGCCCGCTGCCCCATGCGGCGCGCGCTCACGCGATGAGCGCGGATCATGCCGAGTGCTGCGTTCGTGTTTGGCGGGTGCGATCGAGTCGTGCGCGGATTCCTTCAGCAGCAACGGCTTGTCGCCGTGCGCCAAGCGCGCCAGCGCAGCCGCAATCTCGATGGCTGGCGTGTCGTGCTCGCGCTCGTAGCGTTCGATGATCTGGCGAAACGGCACCAGATCATCGCCCGCCAGCGCCGCGTCGATGCGCCCAAGGAAGCGCCGGACGCGATGGTCGTTGACGACGTCCACGCTCGGCAATTCCATCGCTTCCAGCGGCTGGCGCGTCGCGCGTTCGATCGAGCGCAGCATGCCGCGTTCGCGCGGACTGACGAACACGATCGCCTCGCCCTTGCTGCCCGCGCGACCGGTGCGGCCGATGCGGTGGACGTACGCTTCGGTGTCGTAGGGAATGTCGTAGTTGAGGACATGGCTGATGCGCGGCACGTCCAGGCCGCGTGCCGCCACATCGGTGGCGACCAGGATGTCGAGCTTGCCATCACGCAATTGCTGGATCAGTCGCTCGCGCTGCGGCTGGGCAATGTCGCCATGGATGGCCGCCGCGGTGAAGCCGCGCGCCTGCAGCTTTTCCGCAAGGATCTCGGTCGCCTGCCGCGTGCGCGCGAAGATCAGCATCGCGTCAAACGCTTCGGCCTCAAGAATCCGCGTCAGTGCATCAAGCTTGTGCATGCCGCTGACCGTCCAGTAGCGCTGGCGGATGTTCGCCGCCGTGGCGGTCTTGGCCGCAATCGTGATCTCGACCGGATCGCGCATGTGCGCGCGCGCAATGGCGCGGATGGCGCTGGGCATCGTCGCCGAGAACAGCGCCGTCTGGCGCGCCGCGGGCGTGGCCGCGAGGATGGCGTCGACATCCTCGGCAAAGCCCATGTTGAGCATT
>DASSRT010000263.1:0-3355 GCA_035701705.1 Rhodanobacteraceae bacterium | reverse complement strand
CGGGTAGCGGAACACTGCGATGTCGCCGCGATGCGGCTCGCCCGTGTCCAGGATCTTGCTGTCGGTGACCGGCAGGCGCAGGCCGTAGGCGAACTTGTTGACCAGCACGAAATCACCGACCAGCAAGGTCGGCATCATCGAACCGGAAGGAATCCGGAACGGTTCGATCAGGAAGGTCCGGAACAACAGCACCGCCAGGATCACCGGGAAGAACGAACCCGCGTAATCGATCAGCACGGGCTTGACCGGCTTGACCCCGGCCGCGACCGCGCGCTCGGTGCGGCGGCGCGCGAACAGCAGCTTGTCACCCAGCCAGATCACGAAGAACGCGGCGGTGATCAACACCAGCGCCAATGCGAAATCGGAAGTCTTGAACCAGATGTAGATGCAGATGGCGACGATCGCCACCAGCACCACGACACCCCATGCATCTTTCTTCATTGCGTATTCCTTGTGGTTGCCACGCCCGGGCGCCTATTCGTGGTTCGTCATTCCGCGGCCATCGCCAGCTTTATCGGCGATGAAACCGGGAATCCAGTGCCTTTCGTCACCGCGTCCATTTGGCACCCGGCTCACATCCCCCCGAACCCGCCCTGCGGGCGGCTTCGACCCCCTTCCTTCGGAAGTGGGTATCTGGCTCCATGCCAGCCGGTCGACGCTCCAATCACTTGTCGGTGCGCAGCACGGCGAGGAAGGCTTCCTGCGGAATCTCGACCCGGCCCACCTGCTTCATGCGCTTCTTGCCTTCCTTCTGCTTCTCCAGCAGCTTTTTCTTGCGCGAAACGTCGCCGCCGTAACACTTGGCCAGCACGTTCTTGCGCAAGGCTTTCACCGTCGAGCGCGCGATGATCTGCGCGCCGACCGCCGCCTGGATCGCCACGTCGAACATCTGCCTCGGAATCAGCTCGCGCATCCGTTCGACCAGGTCGCGGCCGCGGCGGTCAGCCTGGGCGCGGTGCACGATCAGGGACAACGCATCCACGCGTTCGCCGTTGATCAACACATCGACGCGCACGAACGGACCAGCTTCGAAGCGATCGAAGTGGTAGTCCATCGAGGCGTAGCCGCGACTGACCGATTTCAGCCGATCGAAGAAATCCAGCACCACTTCGGCCAGCGGCAGTTCGTAGCTCACCCGCACCTGGCTGGCAAGGTACTGGATGGAGCGCTGCACGCCGCGCTTTTCCTCGCACAGGGTAATGATGCTGCCGACGAATTCCGGCGGCGTCAGCACGTCGGCGATGATGATCGGCTCGCGGATTTCCGCGACCTCGTTGGCGGGCGGCAACTTGGCCGGGTTGTCGAGATCAAGGATCGTGCCATTGCTGCGCAGCACCTGGTACACCACGGTCGGCGCGGTCGAAATCAGGTTGAGGTCGTATTCGCGTTCCAGCCGCTCCTGCACGATCTCCATGTGCAGCATGCCGAGGAAGCCGCAGCGAAAGCCGAAGCCCATGGCCTCTGACGATTCCGGTTCGAAGAACAACGCGGCATCGTTGAGGCGCAGCTTGTCCAGCGCCTCACGCAGGGCCGGGTAATCGTCCGACGCGATCGGAAACAGGCCCGCGAACACGCGCGGCTGCATGTGCTGGAAGCCCGGCAGCGGATTCGGCGCAGGATCATTCGCCAGCGTCAGGGTGTCGCCCACGGGCGCGCCGTGCACGTCCTTGATCGAGGCGTTCACCCAACCCACTTCGCCGGCGCCCAGCCTGGCCAGCTCCTTGCGCTTGGGCGTGAACACGCCGACGTTGTCGACCTGATGGGCGCGCCCGGTCGACATCACCTGCAGCTTGTCGCCCGGCTTGATCGTGCCCTGCATCACGCGCACCAGCATGACCACGCCAAGGTAGTTGTCGAACCACGAATCGATGATCAGCGCCTGCAGCTTGTCGGTATCGCGCGGCTTCGGCGGCGGGATGCGCGCCACGATCGCTTCCAGCACGTCGCGCACGTTCTGGCCGGTCTTGGCGCTGATCGCGACCGCGTCGTCGGCGTGGATGCCGATCACGGCCTCGATTTCTTCCTTCACTTTCGGAATGTCGGCGGTCGGCAGGTCGATCTTGTTCAGCACCGGCACCACTTCCAGGCCCATCTCGACGGCGGTGTAGCAATTGGCCACCGACTGCGCCTCGACCCCCTGTGCGGCATCGACCACCAGCAGCGCGCCTTCACACGCGGCCAGCGAGCGCGAGACTTCGTAACTGAAATCGACATGGCCCGGCGTGTCGATGAAATTCAACTCGTACACCGTGCCGTCGAGCGCGGTATACGGCAGCGACACCGAACGCGCCTTGATGGTGATGCCGCGCTCGCGCTCGATCGGGTTGTCGTCCAGTACCTGCGCTTCCATCTCGCGGTCGGTCAAGCCGCCGCAAAGCTGGATGATGCGATCGGCAAGGGTGGATTTGCCGTGGTCGATGTGGGCGATGATGGAAAAATTGCGGATTTGTTGCATGGCGCGCTGGTTGGCGCCGGATGGCGCTGGGTCAAACGCAGCATTATCGCATGGTCGCAACCGGAACCCGGAACCGGATCGACCCGAAACTTGACCCCCTTCCGCAGGAAGGGGGTCGGCGCGAAGCGCCGGGGGATGCTGGCGCGGAACAGAAGCCATCCCCCTCGATCCCCCTTCCGCAGGAAGGGGGGAAGAAGAGATGCATTGCTACATCTGCGCGAACTTGAACGTCGCTCCGCTCGGCGCCACCGCTTCCTTCACCGCTTCCTCATCGGCCTTGTCGCCGATGAACAGCACCACCACGCCCTTGAACGAGCCGGCTGCGGCGCCCTTGAACGCGGTTTCCATCACCTGCGCCGTGGTCGCGGAACTCGGGCCTCCGACTGCCACCAGATTGCCCGGCAACACCGTGCCAAGCACCATGTTGCTGACCTGCTCCTGCACGCGCGCGATCGTCGCGGCATCGGCCGGATTCTGCGACGAAGGCACGTAATAGACATAGGGCGGGTTGGAGATGGTGCCCAGGTTGTCCGTCACGATCTGCTTCAGATAGTTGGCCCAGGCGTTGATGTCGGTGGGGTCTGTCGGCCGCGTGAGCCGGGTCGTTGTTTCGGTCTGGTTCTGGCTGTGGCTGCAAGCGGCCAGGCCCAGCGTGCCCAGCAATGCGAAACATGCAATGAAAAGGAATTTACGCATGGCGATCACCTCATTGACTTGCGTGAAACGGCGGAATCAGCGCCCCCGCGCTTGCGCCACTTCTGGCGCAATGCTTTCTGGACAGCCGGGTGTACAAACTTGGATACATCGCCGCCAAGGCTGGCGATCTCGCGCACCAGCGACGATGAAATGAAGCTCCATTTCTCCGCGGGCGTCAGGAACAACGTCTCGGCCTGGGGAATC
>DASSRT010000262.1:0-3401 GCA_035701705.1 Rhodanobacteraceae bacterium | reverse complement strand
CGCGGCGCCCTGCTCGACATTTTTCCGATGGGCGCAGCTGAGCCGTATCGCATCGAGTTGTTCGACGATGCCATCGAATCGATCCGTGCGTTCGATCCGGAAACGCAACGGTCCCTGCATCAGGTCGAGTCGGTGAAGTTGTTGCCGGCGCGCGAGTTCCCGCTCACCGACGATGCCATGCGCGGCTTCCGCGACCGCCTGCGCGAGCGTTTCCCGATCGACGTGCGGCGTTGCCCGCTGTACCAGGACATGAAGCAGGGCGTGACGCCGGGCGGCATCGAGTACTACCTGCCGCTGTTCTTCGAGGCCACGGAAAGCCTGTTCGACTATCTCGGCGAGGAAACCGTCTTCGTGCTTGGGCGTGGCGCGCTGGAAGCCGCCGAGCGCTTCTGGGCGCAGACCGGCGAGCGCTACGAGCAGCGCGCGCATGACATTGAGCGGCCGATCCTGCCGCCTATGGAATTGTTCCTGCCGCCGCAATCACTGCGCGAGCGGCTCAACCGCGTCCTGCGCATCGACCTCGTCGGCACCGACAGCGCACGCGCCGCGGCAACCGGCACGCAGCCGGCACCGGATCTGTCCATCGGCGGCCCGGCTGGCGGCGGCTTTCCGGCACGCTTGCGCAACTGGCTGGCCACCAACGCCAACCGGCAAGTCTTGATTGCGGCCGACTCCGCGGGACGGCGTGAAGCACTCACCGAGCAACTCGCTGCCGCGGAATTGCGCCCGGCACTCACGCAAGGCTGGCATGAGTTTGCCAGCAACGGACACGCGGGCCTGTCGATCACGGTGGAACCCATCGAGCGTGGCTTCAGCCTCACCGCGCCAGCCATCACCGTGTTCACCGAACGCGAACTCGTCGGTGATCGCGCACGCAGCGAACGCCGCCGCCGCGAGGTCACGCAGCGCGACCCCGAAGCCATCCTGCGCGACCTTGCCGAACTCGAAATCGGCGCGCCGATCGTGCACGTCGACCATGGCGTGGGGCGTTACCTTGGCCTGGTCGCGCTGGAAACCGGCGGCATGCCCGGCGAATTCCTCGCGATCGAATACGCGCGCGGCGACAAGCTGTACGTACCGGTCGCGCAATTGGCCCTGGTCAGCCGCTACAGCGGCGCCGAAGACGAAGCCGCGCCGCTGCATTCGCTCGGCGGCGAAAGCTGGGAACGCGCCAAGCGCAAGGCCGCCGAAAAGGTGCGCGACGTTGCCGCCGAATTGCTGGCGATCCACGCACAGCGCGCGGCACGCCGTGGCAACGCGATCGACTACGACCGCGGCATGCTCGCGCGTTTCGCCGAAGGTTTTCCGTTCGAGGAAACACCGGACCAGTTGACCGCGATCGACGCGGTGCTGGCAGACTTGGCGGCGCCACAGCCGATGGACCGCGTGGTCTGCGGCGACGTCGGTTTCGGCAAGACCGAAGTGGCCTTGCGTGCCGCCGTCGCCGTCGCCAGCGCCGGGCGCCAGACCGCGGTGCTGGTGCCGACCACCCTGCTGGCGCAGCAGCACTACGACAACTTCAAGGATCGCCTCGCCGATTTTCCGGTGCGGGTGGAATTGCTGTCGCGCTTCCGCGCCAGGAAGGATGTCGACGAAGCGTTGCGGAAACTCGCGGATGGCAAGCTCGACATCGTGGTCGGCACCCACAAGTTGCTGCAGCCGAACATCAAGTTCCGCGACCTCGGCCTCGTGATCGTCGACGAGGAGCAACGCTTCGGCGTACGCCACAAGGAGCAGCTGAAAAAGCTGCGCGCGGAGGTCGACCTGCTGACGCTGACGGCCACGCCGATCCCGCGCACCCTCAACATGGCGATGAGCGGCATGCGTGACTTGTCGATCATCGCCACGCCGCCGGCGGCACGCATGGCGGTGAAAACCCTGGTGGCGCAGTACGATCCGGCGCTGATCCGCGAGGCTTTCCAGCGCGAGCTGGGACGTGGCGGCCAGGTGTATTTCCTGCACAACAGCATCGACACGATACAGCGCATCGCACGCGAGCTTGCCGGGCTGGTGCCCGATGCACGCATCCGCGTCGCCCATGGCCAGATGGGCGCACACGAGCTGGAACAGGCGATGCTGGATTTCCACCGGCAACGCTTCAACGTGCTGGTGTGCACCACCATCATCGAATCCGGCATCGACGTGCCGACCGCGAACACCATCGTGATCGATCGCGCCGATCGCTTCGGCCTCGCGCAGTTGCACCAGCTGCGCGGCCGCGTGGGCCGTTCGCACCATCGCGCCTACGCCTACCTGATCGTGCCCGACAAGAAGGCCATGACCGCGGATGCGGAAAAGCGCCTCGCCGCACTGGAATCACTGGAAGAACTCGGCGCCGGCTTCACGCTCGCCACCCACGACATGGAAATCCGCGGCGCGGGCGAGCTGCTGGGCGAAGCGCAGTCGGGCCAGATCGAGGCGATCGGCTTCGCGATGTACAGCGACATGCTGGAGCGCGCCGTACGCGCGCTGCGCTCGGGCAAGGTGCCGGACTTCGATCTCGGCGGTGGCAACGGCACCGAGGTCGAATTGCACATGCCGGCGCTGATTCCGGACGACTACCTGGCCGACGTGCATGCGCGCCTGACCTTGTACAAGCGCATCGCCACCGCGCAGGACGACGACGCGCTTGCCGACCTGCAGGTGGAGATGATCGACCGTTTCGGGCTGTTGCCGGCGCCGACCAAAAACCTGTTCGCGATCGCCGCACTGAAATTGCGTGCCGATGCGCTCGGCATCAGGAAACTCGACCTTGGCGCGATGGGCGGACGCATCCGCTTCCGTGCCACGCCCGACGTCGATCCCGCCACCATCATCCGCTTGATCCAGACAAAACCTCGCACCTACAAACTCGACGGCCAGGACAAGCTGCGCATCGCGATGGAGTTGCCTGAAGCGGCAGACCGCCTGCGCGTGGCCGGGGAATTGCTCGACACGCTGGGCGTGCGCAGCAAGGCGGCGTGAGCACGCCGAAGCAGCCATTGCGGCCCGGCCGGTACCTCGGCATCCTTGACTGCGGTCCATCTCAGCGCCGCCGCCCATGGCCTCCACGCGCCAAGCCGTTCCACTTCCCGTCACCGTGTCGCGCGCGTCGCTGGACGACCTCGACGCGATCGCGCCGCTGTTCGATGCCTATCGCGTGTTCTACCGTCAGGCGTCCAACCCGGCGCTTGCACGCAGCTTCATCGAAGAGCGCCTGCAGCTCGGCGAATCCGGGATCTTCGTGTGTCGCGACCCGGCAACCGGCGCGGCTTTGGGCTTCACCCAACTGTACCCGTCGTTCTCGTCCGTCGCTGCACGGCTAATCTGGATCCTCAACGACCTGTTCGTTGCGCCGGACGCCAGACGCCGGGGCGTTGCCCGCGCGCTGATGCAAGCGGCGCGTGCATTCGCCACTGAAG
>DASSRT010000261.1:0-26936 GCA_035701705.1 Rhodanobacteraceae bacterium | reverse complement strand
TGGAAAATCCGATGCAGGGGGTAGCGTGGACGGTTTCTGGCAGCGCCTGAAACAACGCAAGCTGGTGCAGTGGGCGCTCGCCTGGGTGGCGTTCGCCTTCGCGTTGTTGCAGGGCGTCGACATCGTCGCGCAACGCTTCAATTGGCCGGGCGCGATCGAGCGTTACCTGATTCTGGCGCTCATTGTCGGTTTCTTCGTGGTGCTGGTGCTGGCGTGGTACCACGGCGAGAAGGGCGCGCAGCGCGTCGGCGGCATGGAGATCATGATCCTCGCGCTGCTGCTGGCGATCGGCGGCGCGCTGATGTGGCGCTTTGGTGCCGTCGCCGCGAACAAGCCGCGCGCCACGCTTGCAACCGCGCCGGCTGCGGCAAGCTCCGCAGCGATCTCCGCGCAACCCATCCCAGCCAAGTCGATCGCGGTGCTGCCGTTCCAGAATTTGAGCGACGACAAGAAGAACGAATACTTCGTCGAAGGCATGCAGGATTTGATCCTGACCAAGCTCGCCGACATCGGCGGCCTGAAAGTCATCGCGCGCACGTCGACGGCCAAGTACGCGAGCCGCCCCGAAGACGTCAAGACCATCGGCCAGCAATTGGGCGTGGCGACGCTGCTGGAAGGCAGTGTGCAGAAGGCCGGCAATCAGGTACTCGTCAACGTGCAGTTGATCGACGCCGCCAGCGGCGCGCACATCTGGGCGCAGGCCTACACGAAAACACTGGACAACGTCTTCGGCGTCGAGGGCGACGTGGCGGAACAAGTCGCGACGGCGCTGAAGGCCAAGCTCTCGCCGGCCGAAACCGCGCGCCTCGCCAGTGACATGAGCGCCAGTTGGGAAGCCAACAACCTGTTCCTTGAGGCCGATCAGCAGACCCATCAGGGCGACACCAATTACGACACGGCGAAGTGGAAAGCCGCGATTCCGCTGTACCAACAGGCGATCGCGCAAGCCCCGACCTTCGCGCTGGCCTACGCACGGCTGTCCTACGCGCAAAGCCTGCTGGCCTGGTTCGGCGGTGGCGGCATGGATGTTCCCCAACTCATCACAGATGCGCGCAGCAATGCCGAGCAGGCACTAAAGCTGGCGCCCAGGCTGCCCGCCGCGCAGCTCGCCATCGGCTACAGCGACTACTACGGCCGCGGTGATTACGATGCCGCGCTGAAAGCCTTCGCGGCGGCGCTGGCGCTGCGCCCCAACGATGCCGACACCGTGGCGGCGCAAGGCCTCGTGCAGCGTCGGCAGGGCCGTTTTGATGCAGCGGTCACTTCGTTTCAGAAAGCCATCGCACTGGATCCGCGCAATTCCACGCTGACATTTCAACTTGGCTTGGTCTGGATGCAAGTCAGTCGTTATCCCGAAGCCGAACGCGCATTCCAGCGGGCATTGGCGCTGGACCCGAACAACCGCAACGCCAAGGAGTACCTTTCCATCGCCATCCTGTTCGCCAGCGGCGACATTCCGCGTGCGCTGGCCGCCGTTCAGGGTGATGATCCGCAACTGAAACTTGCGCGTGAAGGGCTGCTGATTTACCAGCGCAAATATCAACAGGCACTGGCACTCCTGGACGGCGTGCCCGACATACCCGATAACTTTGCCATCGCTAGCACTCCCAAGGCGATACAGCAGGCCGAGTTGTATCGACTGATGAGCAATGCGGCCCACGCGCGATTGCTCTACGCGCAGGAGCTGCCGCAAATTCACGCACGACTCGCTCAAATTCAGGGCATCAATCAGGCTTTCGTGTGGCAGAATCTCGCCGAGGCCGAGCTGGGTCTTGGACATTCCGCGCAAGGGTTGGACGCGATCGCCAAGGCGCAAGCGGTCGTTGAGCACAGCCATGATCGCCTTATTGGTGTTGTTGCCACGGAATACAACGCCGCGCTGTATGCCACAGCGAAACGACCCGACCTCGCGGTGCCGCTGCTGGCCAAAGCCCTCGCCAGCCCCGGCATCGGCTACACCTATGCACCCGTGCTGCTGTGGCTCGATCCCGCCTGGGACCCGATTCGCCACGACCCGCGCTTCCAGGCGCTGCTGCAAAAGTACGCGCAATACAAACCCGCCGTGATTCCCGTGGCGCCCGCCGCGTCCCCCGTCGCCAGCCCACTGCCGGGGAGCTGATACCCGGCGCCAGAAAACCATCGCTGCTTGACGACAACCTGTACGGTCAGTACAGTTTGTCCATGAAGACGACCTCCTTGCGCAGCCGCAAAGGCGCCGAACAGGCGCGGCAGCAACTGCCGTCGATCCTTGCCGCTGCTGCTGCCGGACACAGCACGATCATCACCCGCCACGGCCGCGCCGTGGCCGCAGTGGTGCCGGCCTCCGTGGCGAAGATGGCAAAGCCCGTGCCGCTGACGGCACTCGCCGGAACTGGCCACGGCTTGTGGGGAAGCCACAGCGCGCGCACGCTTGCCCGACTGCGCGACGAATGGAACCGCTAGAGGCGGCCACGCTGCCGGCCGGCGCATTGGTGCTGGTGGACAACGCACCAATCATTTATGTGCTGGAAGGGCACGCCAGGCTCGCGGCGCGTTTCGCGCCGTTGTTCGAACGCCACGCCCGCGGCGAGATTGCACTTGCCGTAACCACGGTGACTGTCGCCGAGGTACTGACCGGCCCCTTGGCGGCCGGCGAGGAAGCGCTTGCCAGACGTTATCGGGTGGCGCTGGAATCGTGGCAGGTGATCGATTTCGACAGCGACATTGCCGAACTCGCGGCACGGTTGCGGGCAACCTACCGCCTGAAATTGCCCGACGCCATCCAGCTTGCAAGCGCGCTGTCAATCCACGCTGACGCACTGGTGACGCACGACCGCGACTTCAAGCGCGTACGCGGGATGCGAATTCTTGCGTGAACCGCCGCAATCCCGCCGCTTACGCTTCCCGCAAATACGTGTAGCCGGTCAGGCCCGTTTCCAGCGCAGCTTCGAGTTGCCGCGCGGTGTCGCCTGCAATGCCGGCTTGTTCGAGCTTGGCGCGGTACGCTGCACGCAAGTCGTCCGGTTGGTAGCCGACGTAGTCGAGCAGCATGTCGGCGGAATCGCCGCGGCGCGCGCCGTCCAGCGTGAACGAATCGCCGTCGACGCGCACGTTCACCGCGTCGGTGTCGCCGAACAGGTTGTGGATGTCGCCGAGGGTTTCCTGATACGCGCCGACCAGGAAGATGCCGAGCCGGTAGGGTTCGCCCGCGCGCAGTGGGTGCAGCGGCAGGCTGACGTCGAGGTCGCCGGATTCCACATACGTGTCGATGCGCCCGTCGGAATCGCAGGTGAGGTCGGCCAGCGTGCCGCGGCGCGTTGGCGCTTCGTCGAGCCGCGTCAATGGCATGATCGGGAAGATCTGCTTGATCGCCCACACGTCGGGCGTCGATTCGAATACCGAGAAGTTGCAGAAATACTTGTCGACCAGTTTCACGTCGAGGGTGTCGATGATCTCGCGATGCGAGCGCTCGTCGGGTTTCAGGCGCGTGCGCAAACCCAGCGCGATCGCGTGGAACAGCGCGTCGAGCCGCGCACGCTGGGCAAGATCCAGCGCGCCTTGCGCGTACAGCAGCTCGCCCTCGTGCAGGTATTGCTGGGCGTCCTGCCACACCTCGCGCACCGGACGCGCGTCGAGCGCGGCCAGCGTGTCGCGCAGCGCCTTCAGCACCGGCGATTCGTTTTCCGCCGGCTGCGGAACAGCGCCATCCGGCGCGGCTTCCACTTCGCTCACGTTCACCACCAGCACCGCGTGGTGCGCGGTCATCGCGCGGCCGGATTCGGTGAGCACGCGCGGCGGGTCGAGTTTCCATTCGGCGCAGGCGGCGGCGAGCGGCGCGATCACCGCGTCGGCGTACTGGTCGAGGTCGTAGTTGATCGAGCACTCGCCGCGCGAGCGGGTGCCTTCGTAGTCGACGCCGAGGCCGCCGCCGACGTCGACGTGGTCGAGCGGCAGGCCGAGCGCGCGCAGTTCGGCGTAGTGCCGCACCGCCTCGCGCATGCCGCCGGCGATGTCGCGCAGGTTGGAAATCTGCGAGCCCATGTGGAAGTGCAGCAGCCGCATGGTGTGCGTCAACTTCGCTTCGCGCAGGCGCTCGATGAGCGCCAGCAGCTGCGCCGGCGTGAGTCCGAACTTCGACTTGTCGCCGCCGGTGTTCTGCCACTTGCCGGCGCCCAGCGAAGCGAGCCGCACGCGCACGCCGAGTTTCGGTTCGACGCCCAGCGCACGCGATTCGGTGAGCACGTGTTCGAGTTCGGAAGGCTTCTCGATCACGATCACCACGTCGATCCCGAGCTTGCGGCCGATCAGGGCGATGCGGATGTACTCGGCGTCCTTGTAGCCGTTGCAGACCACCAGCGAGCCCGGCGCGGCGAGGCCCAGCACCGCCAGCAATTCGGGCTTGGAACCGGCTTCGAGGCCAAAACCCGTGCCCGCCGCGCGCGGCGATTCCGGACCGGTGGCCAGCGTTTCGGCCACCGCGCGCTGCTGGTTGACCTTGATCGGGTACAGCGCGGTGTAACCGCCCGAATAGGCGTGTGCGCGCATGGCCTTGCCGAAGGCCTCGCGCAGGCGCGCACGGCGATCCAGCAGGATGTCGGGAAAGCGCAGCAGCAGCGGCAGGCGCAGGCCGAGTTCGCGCGCGCGCGCGACGGCATCGTCGAGCGCGATCGCGGGGCCATCGGCGCCACGCGGGCGCATCACGGCGCGGCCATCGTCGGCGATGTCGGCGTAGCCGTCGCTCCAATGGGTGACGGACCAGGTGACACGGGCAGCAGCAATGTTCCAGGCATTCGTCATCGTGGTTCTCCGGATAACGAGGGTTGGAACGTCGCAGCGGCGGGCCTTGACGCGATGGGCGTGGTCGACCGGAAGCCAGCTTCGCCGCGGGATCGACCCCGCCATTGTAACGCGGCGGCGCGGGCGGGCCGGTACGCGCGTCGGTACAATCGGCGGCCTTGCACGAGGATCATCACGATGGCAGAGGAAAACTGGTTCACCGAACGGCACGCGTCATCCGGATCTTCGATCGGCTACCGCATCGAGGAGAAGCTTGCCGACGAGCAGACGCCGTTCCAGCACATCGAGGTGTATCGCACCAGCGACTGGGGCAACCTGATGGTGATCGACGGCTGCACCATGCTGACCACGCGCGACAACTTCCTCTACCACGAGATGATGACGCACCCGGTGCTCTACACCCACGCGGCGCCGCGCAACGTCGTCATCATCGGCGGCGGCGATTGCGGCACCCTGCAGCAGGTGCTGAAGCACCGCGACGTCGAATCGGTGGTGCAGATCGACATCGACGAGCGCGTCACCCGCCTCGCCGAGAAATATTTCCCGGAGCTGTGCACCGACAACGGCGATCCGCGCGCCACGTTGAAGTTTGACGACGGTCTCAAGTTCATGGCCGATGCCGCACCGGAATCGCTGGACATCGTGATCGTCGATTCGACCGACCCGGTCGGCCCGGCCGAGGGCCTCTTCAATGCCGCGTTCTACGCCAACTGCTTCCGCGCGCTGCGCGCGGGCGGCATCCTCGTGCAGCAATCGGAATCGCCGCTGGTGCTGATGGAGCTGATCCAGTCGATGCACAAGGCGATGCGTGGGGTGGGTTTCGATTCCACACGCACCCTGCCGTTCCCGCAGCCCTGCTATCCGACCGGCTGGTGGAGCACCACCTTCGCCGGCAAGGGCGCGCGCCTCGACGCCTTCCGCGAAGCCGATGCCGCCGGCAAGCCGTTCGCGACCCGCTACTACAACGCCGCGATCCATCGCGCCGCGCTGGCGCAACCGGAATTCATGCGCGCGGCGCTGGGCGGCTGACGCCACAGGTTGCAACCGGCTGCAACCCGGCTGGCCAGAGTTCATGCAACGCCGTTAGCCTCGACAAACCGCAGTCCCGGAATTTCCCATGCGCCCAACAGCTTTCATCGCCTGCTCGCTCATCGTGTTGCTACTCGTGGGGACGGCCACCTTTCCCGCCCGCGCGCAACTGGTCGCGCCCGCGGAGGCGGCCAGCGCACCTGCGCCAGCCGCGACGACAGCCGAGCCGAACGCTCCCACGCTCGCGCCCGCCGACCAGAAGCGCGTCGATGCCATCCACCAATACCAGCGCGACGTGGTGAACGTGGCGGCGCTGCGTGCCGATCCCGACTACCTGATGGGCGCCGCCTTGTTGACCCGCGGCTTCAAGAACCAGATCGACGCGCTCAGCTTCAACGCCTTGAGCGCGCGCGCCAGCGGTGCGCCGGGCGCCGGCCCTGCGACGTGGTGGTTGCGGCTGGGCCTGTGCAGCGACAAGGCCGATTGCCCGAACGCGGAAGCCTATGCGAACCTGAAGAAATCCGCGGCCAACAACGCCGCGGTATGGCTGGTGGCGCTGGATCTCGCGGCCGCCGATCAGGACAGCAAGGCCGAGCAGGCGGCGCTGGCCAAGGCGGCGGCAGCCACGGTGTACGACGACTACTACGGCAAGGCCCTGGCGGGTGCCGCCAAGGCGCTGCAGGTATTGCCGCCGCTGGCCGACACCATGGACGGTGCCCACGACGGACAGCCCGACAACCCGGCGGGCGTGCGCGTCCTGGTCGCGTTGACCGGCACCGGCAACTATCCGCGCCCGAACCTCGAACCGGTGTTGCAGTTGTGCGATCCGAAGGCGGACGGCATGGATGCCACGCGCAAGGCGAAGTGCCTGGAACTGGCCAAGACCCTGCAGTGGGGATCGAGTCCGGTGGCGCGCGCGGCCGGCCTGCACCTGCAGGGCACGCTCGATCCCGATTCAAAAACGCAATCCGACGAGGCCACCCGCGATCTCGCCTGGCAGGTCCAGCAATATTCGGCCTTGCTGCAACATGCCCTGGGTGATCCCACGATGGCTGCGCAATGGCTGGCCAACGCACGCAACGGCGGCACCGAACTGAGCCTCGTCTTGGCGACGCTGCGCGACAATCACATTGCGACCGAAGCCCCCGCCAGTTTCCAGCCGGCAGCCGCCGGCGATTCCAGTCAGTGAGAAGATCCGATCATGCGTGAAGTGTTGCTGTTGCGTCATGCCGAAGCGATGCGGGGTGGCCCCGACAGCCGCGACAGCGAGCGCCCGTTGAGTTTGCACGGTGAAGTGCAGGCGCGCGCCGCCGGTACCTGGCTGGCCGAACAGGGCGCGGCTCCGGACGCGGTGTTGTGTTCATCGGCGCGGCGCGCGCAGATGACCGCCGATGCCGTCGGCAAGGTGTTGCGGATGCCGCAACCGCGGTTCCTGCCGGCGCTGTATCACGCCACGCCCGGCGAGGTGCTGGACCTTGTCGAAAGCCATGCGCCCGAGGCGAAGCAGGTGCTGGTGGTGGGCCACAACCCCGGCCTGGAACAACTGCTGGCGTTGTTGACCGAAGGCCGCTCCAGCGAGGCCCGCGGCATGTCGCCGGCAGCATTGGCGTGGGTCCAGCTCGACGACGATACGCTCGAACCCGGCCACGGCCAGCTGCGGCATTTCTGGTCGCCGTGATCAAGGCGGCGCTGGCGCTGGCGCTGTTGTTGCCGTGCCTGGCGCCGCTCGCTGCACCCGCTGCCGGCGTCCAGACCTGGCCGCTGGATCCGGCCCGCTCGCAGGCGCAATTCAGCGTGCGCAAGTTCTGGTTCGCGCATGCGCGCGGCACGTTTCCGCAGCTGCAGGGCACCCTGCGGCAGATCGACACCCCGACCGGCGACGACCTGGTCGAGGTCGAGGCCAGCATCGATGTCGCGGGCTTGCTGATGGACGATCACGCGGCGCGCGAGTCCACGCTCGGTCCGCGGTTCTTCGATGCGGCGCGTTTCCCGCTCGCCCG
This sequence comes from Rhodanobacteraceae bacterium, assembly GCA_035701705.1. GTDB lineage: Bacteria > Pseudomonadota > Gammaproteobacteria > Xanthomonadales > Rhodanobacteraceae > 66-474. Next base: position 19,131 of record DASSRT010000261.1, on the reverse strand, counting down.
CTTTGAGTCCGATCCGTTTCCGCTCGCTGAACTCGCGACCGGCGGCACGGTACGCGGCATGCTGCTGCTGCACGGCGAGCGCCATCCGGTCAGCTTCTCGCTGCAGGCGTCCGACTGTCCGAAGCAACCCTTGCGGTGCGTGATCCACGTATCGGGCAGCCTGTCGCGCAGCGATTTCGGCATGCACGCCTGGCGCGGACTGGTCGGCGACAAGGTCGAGCTGGGCATGCGGATCGTGCTGCTGCCGTGCCTGGCCTGTGACCACCCGTGAGCCGCGCGCGCGCAGCGCCCGCCGTGTCCCGTATCATGAAACCGATGCCAAGGAGCCTGACGGCAAAATGCGGATGCTGGATCGCCCTGCTGGCGCTCTTGCTGGGCGGCTGCGTGCCGCTGTCGCCCAAGCGCATCCAGCACGCCGATCGCATCGTCGCGGTTTCCGACGGCAGCTGGATTGATTGCGCGCGTGCCGATCGCTGCGCCGAGCCCTCGCCGTTCATGGCGCAGGCCGATGCGGCGATCGCCGCCTCCGCGCCCGGCCAGCCGCACAACACGGTCACCCTGCTCAACATCGGCCAGAACGCGCTGGCGGCGCGCATCAACCTGATCCGCGCGGCGCAGCAGTCGATCGACATCCAGACCTACATCTGGGCGCGCGACGATGCCGGCATGCTGGTGCTGGACGAGCTGGTGAAGGCCGCGCGGCGGGGCGTCAAGGTGCGGATCCTCGCCGACCAGTTGAGCTCACTGAACGATCCGGTGCTGCTGTCGCGCCTTGCGCGGGCCAGTCGCAACCTCACCATCAAGTTGTACAACCCGACCTTCGACGCCGCGCACAGCAACTATGTCGAATACGCGGCCAGCTTGTTGTGCTGCTTCAACAAGTTCAACCAGCGCATGCACAACAAGCTGTTCCTGGTCGATGGCAAGGTCGGCATCGTCGGCGGGCGCAACTACCAGGATGCGTATTACGACTGGGATCCGCAGATGGATTTCCTCGACCGCGACGTGATCGTCGCCGGTCCGGCCGGCCGCCAGATGGCGAAGAGTTTCGAGTTGTTCTGGCACAACCAGCGGGCGGTGCCGCTGACCCACCTGCGCGACGTGAACGCCGAGATCCTGCGCCATCCGTTCGATGCCGAGCCGTGGACGGAACCCAGGTTCGCCGACCCGCAACGCGTCGCCAAGCTGCGCGCCAGCGCCGAAGATCCGACCTGGCTGCAGGCCAACCTCGTCGACCACAGCCTCGACGTCGGACTGGTGGATTACTTCTACGACCTGCCTTCCAAGGCCGAGGCCGTGCATGGCCCGGACTCGCGCGAGTTGACGCGCGACTTGATGAAGATGATTGCGGATGCGCAACACCAGATCGTGCTGCAGACGCCCTACCTCGTGCTGACCCATCGTGCCGGCAAGATCTTCAAGGCGCTGCAGAAGAAGTCGCCGCCCGTGCAGGTGATCGTGTCGACCAATTCGCTGGCGGCGACCGACGCCTTGCCGGTGTACGCGCTCACCTACAAGCACCACAAGAAATTCCTGGTCGATTTCGGCTTCCAGATCCACGAGCTGATGCCGCACCCCGCGGACGCCCCCGAGATGCTGGGCGACTACGCGCGGCTGTCCGGGATCGGCTCGGAAACCTCGTCGCCGCACCGCGGCGGGCGCGCGCCGATCGAGCCCGGCAACCCCGGGCCGCGCATCAGCCTGCATGCCAAATCGCTGGTGGTGGACGACAGGATCGGCATGGTCGGCTCGCACAATTTCGATCCGCGCTCCGCCAACTACAACACCGAATCGGGCGTGATCATTCCCGACCCGGCCTTCGCCGGACAGCTGCGCGCCTCGATCCTGCGCGACGCTGCGCCGCGCAACGCCTGGCTGGTGGCGCCGCGGCATCCCATTCCGATCATCGGCGACGTCAGCCAGGTCATCGGCAACCTGTCGCGGCACCTGCCGATCTTCGACATCTGGCCATGGGGCTATTCCACCGACTACCAGCTGAAACCCGGCGGCACGCCGGTTGCGGCCAACGATCCGGCCTTCCTCGACAACTGGGAGCCGGTCGGCGATTTCCCGGACGTCAACCTCTCGCTCACCGCGATCGCCGCGCGCTTCGTGGTCGCCTTCGGCGCCGGTATCCAGGGGATCCTGTAACCGGCGATTGACGTGCATCGGCCCTGTCGCTAGGCTGGCCAACTAGCCATCCAGACAAGGTTACTGCCATGCCCATGGACATCAACATCCAGCTGAGCGATGACGACCTGCAGTTCTTCATCAAGGGCATGCGCGACGTTGAAGGCAATATCGCCGGCCGGGATCCTGATTCGATCATCGCCGGCGCACAGAAGCTGCTCGCCGAATCCAGCGGAACGCACGTGCCACCGTTCATTGCCGAGCGGCTGGGCAGCGTGGAGTCCATGATTGCGATGGCCAGGGACGTGGGCTTTGCCCTGCCCGACGAAGACCGCAAGCGCGTGCTGGCGGCGCTGGCCTATCTTGAAGATCCGCAGGATGCCATCCCCGACACGGTGCCGGCCTTGGGCTTCCTCGACGACGCCATCATGATCGAGTTGTGCCGTCAGGACCTGCGATTCGAAATCGAAGCCTACGACGATTTCTGCGCCTGGCGTGACGAAGAAGCCCGCGCGCGCGGCGAAGATCCCGCCGGCCTGATGCTGCAACGTGCCGACTGGGCCGATGCCCGCGCTGCCGAAGCGATCGCCCGCATGCACCGCCGCCGCCGCGAGTCGTATGCCAGCGGCGCGTGGAAGCCGACGCTGTTCAAGATCTCTTGAGTGCGTTCGTCCCTGAACGCCGCGCCATGGGTTGACGGTCAATCGTCGAAGTCTTTCGCTCGGCAAACACCACCACGGCCATCCATGGCCTGACTTTTCGCGAAAGCAACTCCTTCCGGCTTATCTTTCGAGAATGGCCACGACGCCCATCCCGCCTGCGGTGCAGATCGAAATCAGGCCGCGACCCGAACCCTTTTGCGCGAGCATCTTGGCGAGTGTCGCGACGATCCGCGCGCCGGTCGCGGCGAACGGATGGCCGGTGGCGAGGCTGGAACCGTTGACGTTGATCTTCGCCGGGTCGATCGCGCCCAGCGGCGCATCGAGGCCGAGCCGGTTCTTGCAGTAGTCCGCCGATTCCCACGCCCGCAGCTGGCACAACACCTGCGCCGCGAAGGCTTCGTGGATTTCGTAGTAGTCGAAGTCCTGCAGCGTCAAGCCCGCGCGTTGCAACATCCGCGGCACGGCGATGGTCGGTGCCATCAGCAGGCCCTCGCCGTGCACGTAGTCGACGCCGGCGACTTCCGCATCGGTGAGATACGCCAGCGCCGGCACATTGCGCTCGCGCGCCCACGCTTCGCTGGCCAGCAACACCGCCGCCGCGCCATCGGAAAGTGCCGAGGAATTGCCCGCCGTCAGCGTGCCCTGCCCCGATTTGCGGTCGAACGCCGGCGCGAGCGCCGCCAATTTGTCCAGCGTGGTATCGGGGCGCAGCAGGTTGTCGCGCGCGACCTCGCGGAACGGCACAACGAGGTCGTCGAAGAAACCTGCGTCGTAAGCCGCCGCAAGTTTCCTGTGGCTCGCCAGCGCCCACTCGTCCTGCGCCGCGCGGCCGATGTTCCATTCGCGCGCCATCTTCTCGCAATGCTGGCCCATCGACAGCCCGGTGCGCGGTTCGACCACGCCCGGCACCTGCGGCTTCAGCTCGCGCAGGCGGAAGCCGCGGGTGGCGGCGCGCAGCTTCTGGCCGAACGAGCGTGCCCGGTTCAAGTCCAGCAGGCGTTGTTGCAGGCGGTTCGAATAGGTCAGCGGCACCTGGCTGGTGGTGTCCGAGCCGCCGCCGATGCCGGCCTCGATCTGGCCGGTCGCGATTTTCTGCGCAACCAGGATCGCGTTGTCGAGCGAAGTGCCGCAGGCGCGCGCGGTGGTAAGGCCGGGCGTGGTCATCGCCAGCCCGGATGATTGCAGCGCCTCGCGCGCGAGGTTCCAGTCAGCCGGGTGCTTCATCACCGCGCCGAACGCGACTTCGCCCAGCTCCATGCCCTGCAGGCCGAACTTCTCGACCAGTGCGCCCAGCACCTTTACCGACAAGCCGAAATTGCCGAGATCGGCATACGCGGTGTCGCGCTTGCAGAACGGAATGCGGGTGCCGCCCAGCACGGCCACGCGGCGGGTTTGTGGAAGCATGGCTCGGCTCCTCGTGATGTCTCCGCCATTGTAGGCGGGGTCGTGCCTGTGACTGTCTTTCCCCCTTCGTGCCGAAGGAGGGTGTGGCGCGTGAGGTTTCGTGCTTGTCTTCCCCCTTCCACAGGAAGGGGGATTGAGGGGGATGGCTTTGCGCATTGGGTGATGGCATCCCCCGGCGCTGCCGCGCCGACCCCCTTCGTCCCGAAGGGGGCGCGTGAGGTTTCGTGCTTGTCTTCCCTCTTCCACAGGAAGGGGGATCGAGGGGGATGGCTTTGCGCTTCAGCCGCTCACCGGAAGCGGCACTATGCGAACTCGATGAAGCCACGCCGCAACATCCTGTACGGCTCCTCTTCCATGCCGAGCGAAGAATACGTTTGTTGTGCGTGCAGGTTTTCGCGCTCCACGTACAGCCGCAACCCGACCGCGCCGGCCGCACGCGCGCGTTGCTCGACGTCGGCGTACAAGGCGCGGAACACGCCGTGCCGGCGTAGCGCAGGCGTCACGTAGACGCTCTGGAACCACCACCAATCGCCGTTGCGCCAGTCGCTCCATTCACGGGTCATCAGCAGGCAACCGGCAGCTTCGCCCGCGTGTTCGGCGATGAGATAGAAACCGCGACGTGGATCGTCGAACACCGCCGCCACGCCGCGCGCGAGCACGTCGCGGTCGAGCTGCTTGTGTTCGGTCTCCAGCGCCATCGCGGCATTGCCATCGACCAGAAACGGAATGTCGGCACGCTCGGCGGTGCGCACGCGGATGGCAGCGTTCATCGCGATTCCTTCCTGTTCTTGCGTGAACTGCCCAGCTTGCGGGTCAGCGTGTTGCGGCCGAGGCCCAATGCCGCCGCGGCCTTCTGGCGGTGGCCCGCGTGCGCGGCCAGCGCGGCGTCCAGCAGCACCCGGTCGATGCGTTCGCGCGCCTGCGCGTGCAAATCCGGCGTGCCGTTCGCCAGATGGGCGTCGGCCCACGCGCGCAGGGCAGCTTCCCACGCCGGAGCGGCAGCGTCGGCGCCATGCAATGGCGCGGCGCCCGAGTGCTCCTGCAGGTCTTCGCGGCGGATGCTGGCGCCGGGTGCGATCACCGTGAGCCGGCGGCAGAGGTTTTCGAGCTGCCGCACGTTGCCGGGAAAATCCATCCGCCCCAGTTCCTGCAGCGCGGACTGCGTGAAATGTTTTTCGGGCAACTTGAGTTCGCGCGCGGTTTCGGCGAGGAAGGTTTTCGCCAGCAGCGGGATGTCCGCGCGCCGCTCGCGCAGCGCCGGCAAGTGGATGCGCACCACGTCGAGGCGATGCATCAGGTCGGCGCGGAACTCGCCGCGCGCGACCTTCGCGTCGAGGTCCTGGTGCGTAGCCGCCAGCACCCGCACGTCACTGCGCAGCAGTTCGCGTCCGCCGACGCGGTAGTACTCGCCGCCGGCCAGTACCCGCAACAGCCGCGTCTGCAGCGCCAACGGCATGTCGCCGATTTCGTCGAGGACCAAGGTGCCGCCCTCGGCCTGCTCGAAGCGCCCGGCCGTGCGCCGCTGCGCGCCGGTAAAGGCGCCGGCCTCGTGGCCGAACAATTCCGACTCCAGCAATTCCGCCGGTATCGCGGCGGTGTTGAGCGCCACGAACGCGCGTGCGCGGCGCGCGCTTTCGTCGTGCAGCGCGCGCGCGACCAGTTCCTTGCCGGTGCCGGTCTCGCCGGTGACCAGCACGTTGAGGTCGCTGGCGGCGACCCGTCCGATCCGCCGAAAGACTTCGCGCATCGCCGGGCTCTCGCCCAGCAGGGCGTGGCCCGGCGGTTGTTCGCGCGCCGCGCTTGCGGCGGGCGCGGTCTCGCTGAGTGCGCGTCGCACCGAGGCCAACGCACGATCGAGGTCGAAGGGCTTGGCGAGATAGTCGAGCGCGCCTTCGCGGTACGCCGCGGCGGTGGTGCCGACATCCGTGAACGCACTCATCACGATCACCGGCAGCGCCGGATGCGTGGCCTTCACTTCCCGCAACAGCGCGAGGCCGTCCGTGCCCGGCAGGCGCACGTCGCACAGCAGCAGCGCGGGCGTTTCGCGCCGCAGCGCGCGTTGCACGTCTTCGGCGCTGGCAAATTCGGTGACCCGAAGGTCCGCATCGCGCATGGCCGTTGCCAGCACGAAGCGGACGCCGCGATCGTCGTCGACGATCCAGACAAGGCTCATTCGGGTTCTCCGCTGCGGTGATGGCGGGGCAACAGCAAGACGAAGCAGGTGCCGGTTGCGCGCGGCGACCACGACAGTTCGCCGCCGTGTTCACGCGCGATTTCGCGCGCCAGCGCGAGGCCGAGGCCGCTGCCGTCGGCGCGCCCGGACACCATCGGTTCGAACAGGGTCTGTGCGATGCCAGCGGGCACGCCATCGCCATCGTCTTCCACTTCGATGCGCAGCGCCGGCACGCGCTGCCCACGCGAGTCACGCCAGCCGACTTCGGCGCGGCTGCGCAGCACGAGCCGCTGCGCGTTGGCCTCGATCGCGTTGCGGGTGAGGTTGATCACGGCCTGCAACAGCCGATCGGGATCGCCATGCCAGGCCGGCAGGCTGGGATCGTAGTCGCGCGCGATCGTCACCGGCACGCGTTCGGCCTCCAGCATTTCCGCGGCGCGTTCCAGCAACGCATGCACGTTGACGGCGCGCGTCGTCATCGCCTCGCGTGCGCCCAGCAGGCGTTCGGTCAAGGTCGCGAGCCGGGTGGCTTCGTCGCGGATCAACTGCGCCAGCTCGACCTGCCGTGTACCGGTGGCGTGCTGCTGCAGCAACTGCGCGGCGCCGGAAATCGCCGCCAACGGATTGCGCACCTCGTGCGCGAAACCGCGCAGGGATTCGGACACCTTCATGCTTCCCGCGGCCGGCGTCGCCGGGTGCGTTTCGACGAGTACCCCGTCCTCGATTGCGGTGAAGCAGAAATCGAGTCGTACTTCGTGCCCCGGACTTGCGCACGCGCTGGCGTCGCGCACCGTGAACGTGGCGCCTTCTGCGAGCGCGCGCAGCGCCAGCGCGTGCAGCCGCTCGCCATCGGGGACCAGCACCGCGAGGGTCTGGCCGGCAAGCCGCGACAGGCCGAAGCCGGTGTGTTCGGCAAAGGCCGGATTGGCATGGACGATCCGGCCGGCCGCGTCCAGCCTCGCCACGCCGGTGGCAAGGGCATCCAGCGGGTCGAAATCGGTGCGATTCATTGCACCAACATAGTGCACACGGGGTGTGTTTGCAAAACGCCGGCGCGCACGCGCGTGTTGCTGTAGGTGAAGATGAGTCCGAAGCCGTGCCACGACACGCAACCCACACCGCAACGGCCGGGCGCATCGTCGGGAACTCCGTCAGGTCAGGTTGTAGGCACGTTCTTCGTGTTCGGCGAGGTCGAGGCCCATCTGCTCGTGCTCGGGATCGACACGCAGGCCGAGCGTCCGATCGAGCAGCTTCAGGATCACGAAGCTGAGCCCCGCACTCCACACGACCGTGAAGCCCACGCCCAGCGCCTGGATACCCAGCTGCCGCCACGCCGAGGTGACGTCGCCGAAACCGCCGAAACCGGACCATGCCAGCGGCCCGGTGAGCAACGCGCCGACGATGCCGGCGATCGCGTGCACGCCGAACACGTCCAGCGCATCGTCATAGCCGAGGCGGTACTTCAACTTGGTGGCGGTGAAGAAACACACCATGCCGGTCGCGAGACCGAGCAGCAGCGCGCCGCCGGGTCCGCAGGTGCCCGCGGCGGGTGTAACCGCGACCAAGCCCGCCACCGCACCGGAGACGATGCCGAGCACGCTGGCGCGCCGGTGCCACGTCCATTCCAGTCCGGCCCAGCCGATCGCGGCGGCGGCGGCTGCGATCTGGGTGGTCAGCATCGCCATGCCGGCGCTGCCGTTGGCGGCGAGCGCCGAGCCGGCGTTGAAGCCGAACCAGCCAAGCCACAGCATGCTGGCGCCGATCACCGTGTAGCCGAGGTTGTGCGGTGGCATCGGCACCTGCGGCCAACCGCGGCGCTTGCCGATGACGAGGCAGGCCACCAGCCCGGCGATGCCGGCGTTGATGTGCACCACCGTGCCGCCGGCGAAATCGATCACGCCAAGATCGCCCAGCAGCGAGCCCGGCCCGCCCCACACCATGTGTGCCATCGGCAAGTAGACGAAGGTCGTCCACAGGCCGCTGAACCACAGCATCGCACTGAACTTCATGCGCTCGGCGAACGCGCCCACGATCAGCGCCGGCGTGATGATGGCGAAGGTGAGCTGGAACATCACGAACACCGCTTCCGGAATCGTCTGGTAGCGCGATGCGGGAGTGAGCCCGGCCAGCAGCGCGTGGTCGAGGCCGCCGACGATCGAGTGCAGTCCGAACGCACCGGCGTGCATGCCCGCGCTGTCGAACGCCAGCGAGTAGCCGTACGACACCCACAACACCGTCACCAGCGCGGTGATCGCGAAGCACTGCATCAACACCGACAACACGTTCTTGGAACGCACCATGCCGCCGTAGAAAAGCGCGAGGCCGGGGATTGTCATCAACAACACCAGCATCGATGCGGTCAGCATCCAGGCGGTGTCACCGCTGTCGATCGCCGATGGCACCGCGGCATGTGCCGAAGTCGCGAACAAGGCGAGGCCGGAGGCCAGCGCCACGACAACCAGTGCGCGCGCGCGTGATTCGGGAGGGCTCTGGTCAACCGCATGACTCGTCATCCCGGCGCAAGCCGGGACCCAGTGGCCCTCGTGCAATGCACTGGAACACGAAGGCGCTGCGCCGCGGAGATTGCCTCGCAATTCCCGGATGACGAGTGAAACGTGAGCTGCATCAGAGCGCATCGGCGTCGACCTCCTGCGTGCGGATGCGGATCACCTGCTGCAGTTCGCTCACGAACACCTTGCCGTCGCCGACCTTGCCGGTGCGCGCGGCGCCGATGATTGCCTCGATCGCATGCTCCGCCAGCTCGTCGGCCACCGCGATCTCGATCTTCAGCTTCGGCAGGAAATCGACCACGTATTCGGCGCCCCGGTACAACTCGGTGTGGCCGCGCTGGCGACCGAAGCCCTTGACCTCGGTGACCGTCATGCCATGCACGCCGGCTGTCGCCAGTGCCTCGCGCACACCGTCGATGGCGAAAGGCTTGATGACCGCACTGATCCACTTCATGCCGCGTTCCCGGTGGCCGCGATGCCATGGACATAGCAGATTGCGTGCCATCCGCAGAAACCTGCGCCACGCCTGCATTTGCGGAATTCCGCGTGGTCGCGAGCGCGGTGCATTGCACCACCATGGATGCGCGCGACGCCCCACAAGGGTGCGAATCATTTTGGACGTCCAGCCATCTGGACGTCCGCCGTCAAATACCACGCAAGGTGGACTGCGTCCACGGTCACGAGCCGGCAGGACGGCCCCAGCGCGAGGTTCAGCGCGCGACGCGAAAGGTGAGGTTGCAGCGGAATGCGCCGGTCAGCGCGTGTTCGCCGGCCTTGATCGGCAGCACGCCGTGGTAGCGCATCCGCGCCGGGCCGCCCCACACCACCACGTCGCCGTGCGCGAGCGGGATGCGGCGTTGCGGATCCTTGCGCGCAAGCCCGCCCCACAGGAAGGTCGCGGGCAGGCCCAACGACACCGACACGATCGGTGCGCGGCGATCGCGTTCGTCGTGATCCCGATGCAAGGTCAGGCGCGTACCGGCTTCGTAGCGGTTGATCAGGCACACGTCCGGCGCGTAATCATCGAAGCCGGCTGCCGCATCGCGCGCGAGCCGCGCGAACAGGGGTGGCATCGCTGGCCACGGCTGGCCGGTTTCAGGGTCGAGCGGCGTGTAGCGGTAGCCGCGCCGGTCGCTGTACCAGCCCACCGCGCCGCAATTGGTCATCGCCACTGACATGAGTTTGCCGCCGGGCGTGACGAGGTGGCGGAAAGGCGACACCGCGCCGATCTGCGCGATGGCGGCGAGCAACGCGTCGGCGCGATCAAGCGCAAACCCGCGCAGCACCGACGCACCAGGCCCCAGTGCTTCGCGCGTGCCGGGTGCGGGCGAGGTGTCGAACAGGGGCAGCGTGGCGGCGGGCATGCAAGGGATTCTAGAAGCGGCCCGGGCGTGCCGATTCCGTTCGTGGTTCAACAGGCTCACCACGAACGGAATGCGGAAATTGACGGTTCGGGCCGACTGGGTTTTAGCCGCGGCGCCCGCTGCGTCAGAAATAAAACCCGAAATTGATGTTGAACCGATGCTCGACCTTGCCGTCGCCCGCCATGCTGCCGCCGATGAACGGCTGGTTGCGCCCGGTGACGAAGTCGAAGTAGGTGTACAGGTCGCCGGCCGACAGGCCCATGCCAAGCACGTTCATGAATGTGTCGGGCAGGTGTCCGGACTTGTTGTTGACGAGCGAATAGTCGTTGTAGAAATCGATACCCGTGAACGGCCCCCACTCGATCGGCAGGTGGTAGGCGACGTTCGCGGTGTAACTGTTCGCGCGCGCGGCGATCGTGTCGTAGAACGCGTAGGCGCCGACGACCAGCGCGGGCGCGTGGTCGGTGGTGTCGTAGGCGTAGTGCGCGGCCTGTGCCTGGAAGTTCCAGCGCCCGTGCTTGACGTTGGCGCTGAGTGCATAGGCCTTGTGCTGGCCGAGGCGGCGGGTGGGGCTGGCGATGCCGCCATACATGCCGGATGCACCCAGTGTCACCTGCGTCTTGTCGCCAAGGTCGAAAATGCGGGCGACGCGCAGCGCGGCGGTATCGACTGCGCCGGCGGGCTGGCTGGGCGCGGCGTAAATGGATTCACCCGGTTGGCGCACGCCGACCACATCGTAGGAGTAACTGTTGATGCGGTCGCTCGAGGCGCCCACGCTGCCGGTGGCATCGTTCTTGAAAAACGCGGCCTGGATGTTCCAGCGGTCAGTGTGGTGGATGTACTGCGCGCCCATGCCGTAGGTGTCTTCGAGGCCGAGGTAGTAATTGGAACTGAAGAAATAACTGTGCGAATCGTACGGCTGGTTGCCGAACGGAATCCGCGTCAGGCCAACCTGCAGCTGCGAATGCGGGTTGAAGTCGTAACCGATCCACGCGTGCTGCACGGCGCTCATGTAGGTGAACCAGCGCCATTGCGCGTCCAGCAGGATGCCGTGCACCTTGCCGTGCAGGTCGAGCCGGAAGATGTCGAACTGCATGTCGCCGTGGCGGCGGTTGATGGCGTGGTTGTAGCTGCCGTTCGTGTACTGGAAACGCACCGCGCCACCGAGCGTGATGCCGGTGTCCTTCGTGTGCGCGGTGGATGTGTCCCAGTGTGTCGCGGCCGGTTTCGCCGGTTGCGCCGCCACTTGCGACGGCGTTGCGTCGGACGCAACGGTGGTCTCCGCCACGGTCTTGGACGGTGTGGACTTCGCCGCCGGTTGTTTTGCGGCCAGCGCGTCGAGACGCGATTGCAACGCCGTATTCTGCGTCTTCAGCGCGTCGATTTCGGCCTGCATCGCCTTCAGCTGTGTCGCGATCGCCTGCGTGTCGTCAGCCGATGATGCGGTGCCGGCGAATGCCGAATGCGGCAGCGCAAGGCACGTCGTGGCGAGGGCCGCGGCCAATGCCGCAGCCAGGGGTTTCGAATGCATGGCTACTCCCGGATGGAACGGGTGCGGCAGGCGTTACGCGCTGCCGCACCGGGCGATGGACGAGAGCTGCGCGCGGTCAGTCGCCCAGCCACTGCGCAACCTGCTGCGGATGCGCGTGCAACCACGCAGTCGCAGCCTTCTCGATGGAATTGCCGGGTTGGTTGGCCGCGTTCATGATCTGGTCGGTGTCCTTCAGTGTGCGGCGGAAGCGCGACAGGATGGCGTACGCGTTGGGGTGTTCCTGCTTGAGGCCCTTGCGGGCCAGCGTATAGATGCTCTCCGGCTGGCCGTACACGCCGTCGGGATCCTCGAGATAGCGCAGGTGCCAGCGCGACCACATCCAATGCGGGTTCCAGCCGGTGACGACGACCCACTTGTGCTGGCGGATCTGGTTGCCGAGTTCGGCGGTCATGGTCGCGTCGCTGCCGTCGATCAGTTTTTCCGGCAGCTTGTAGTGCTGGATGACCTTTTGCGTCAGCTCCATTTCGCCGGCGCCGGGATCGATGCCGATGATGCGGTTGTCCATCTTTTTCGCGATGTCGGGCTTGGCCAGATCGGCGATGGACTTGATGGTCACGTAGTCGGGCACCACGAGGCCGATGGTCGCGCCGCCTTCGAGGTTGGCCGCGACTTCCACCAGACGATCCTTGGTCTTGGCGTAGTAGGCCTTGTGCGTGGTCGGCAACCACGCGCAGACCATCGCGTCCGCATCGCCGTTGGCGAGGCCTTCGAACATCATCGCTGCGGTGACGGACGTCGTCTTGACGGTGTAGCCGGCCTGCTCGAGTGCGCCTTTCAGCAGGTCGGTGCCGGCGACGCAGCTGTCCCACTCGACGTAGACGAGGTGGATGGTGCCGTGGTGCTGGGTGCTGGCCGTGGCCGACGTGCTGGCGGCGGTTGCCGGCGTACTGGTCGTGGGGTTCGCGTGGTCGCCGGTGCCCGACGAGCAGCCCGCAAGGGCGAGCGCGAGGATCGAGATTCCCGCAAGGAATGCGCGGGTCATGGAATGCGTGGGCATGGAAACGTCTCCCTGATGAGATGGCTCAGTTGCCGGGGATGTCGCGGCGACCGATGCGCTGGGTGATGCGGTCGAGGATCATCGCGAGGATCACGATGGCGAGGCCGGCGGTGAAACCGGCGCCGGGTTCGAGGCGCTGGATGGCGCGCCATACATCGCCGCCAAGGCCGCCGGCGCCGATCATGGCCGCGATGACGACCATCGACAGCGCCAGCATGATGGTCTGGTTGACGCCGGCCATGATGGTCGGGATGGCCATCGGCAACTGCACCTTGAAGAGCTTCTGGCGCTTGGTGGAACCGAACGAATCGGCGGCCTCGATCAGATCCTTCGGCACCTGCGTGATGCCGAGGATCGTCAGCCGGATCGCGGGTGGCGTCGAGAAGATCACCGTCGCGACGCTGGCCGACACCGCGCCGAGCCCGAAGAACGGGATGGCGGGGATCAGGTACACGAACGCCGGCATCGTCTGCATGAAATCGAGGATCGGCATCACGATGCGGCGGGTGCGCGAGTTGAGTGCGGCGGCGATGCCGATCGGCAGGCCGATGCCGACCGCGATGAGCGTCGAGATCAGCACCAGCACGAAGGTATCGATGGTCGGCTGCCACAGCCGCAGGTTCCACAGCAGCAGCAAACCCGCGACGCTCCACAGCGCGACCTTGCGTCCCGCCGCGCGCCACGCCAGCAGGCCGACGATGATGATCAGCACCCACGGCGGCAACCATGCGAGCCCGTGGGTGATGCCTTCGATGATGGCGCCGACAACCGTGCTGAGCGCACGCGTGATGAACGCGATGTGCGCCGTCAGCCAGTCGAGCGCGACGTCGACGAGGTGTGGCAGCGGCAGCGCGGGAATGTTCGGCATCACGGCACCTCGCTGGTGACGGGCGCCGGCGTGGCGGTGGGTGGCAGTACCGCCGGCAGGCTGTTCGGCGTGCTGTCGGCCAGCACCGTGAGCACGCCGGTACGCGTGACGACACCCAGCAACTCGCCGCGTTCGGGATCGACCACCGGCAGCGAGTACGGCCAGCCGGCCAGTTCGTTGATGACACCGGTGAGCGGCGTGTCCGGTCCGATGGACGGCGTTTTTTCGATGCACGCCGTGATCGTGCGCGCCCCCTGTTTGGCCGCCTGCTCGGCGGCATCCAGGCTCACCGTGCCGAGGAAGGTGTAGTCGCGCTTCACCACCACGATGCTGGTGTAGTTCTCCTCGTTCATCTTGTGCAGCACGGTACGCGGGCCGTCCTTTTCGAAGGCGACCACGCGCGCCCGCGTCAATGCCGCGCGCGCCGTCAGCACGCGTGACAGATCGACATGCTCGACGAAACGCTCGACGTAGGCGTTGGCGGGGTTGTCGAGGATCGCCTCGGGCGTGTCGAACTGCACCACAAGGCCATCCTTCATCAGCACGATGCGATCGCCGAGCTGCAGCGCCTCGTCAAGATCGTGCGTGATGAACACGATGGTCTTGTGCATCTTCTGCTGCAGCTGCACCAGCTCGTGCTGCATGTCGCGCCGGATCAACGGATCGAGCGCGCTGAAGGCTTCGTCCATCAGCAGGATGTCCGATTGCACGGCCAGCGCACGCGCAAGGCCCACGCGTTGCTGCATGCCGCCGCTCAACTGCCGCGGATAGGCATCCTCCCAACCCTTGAGCCCGACGAGTTGCAAGGCTTCGCGCGCACGCGTGCGGCGCTCGTCGCGCGCCATGCCCTGGATTTCGAGACCGTAGGCCGCGTTGTCGGTGACCGTGCGGTAGGGGAACAGCGCGAAGTGCTGGAACACCATCGAGATCTTGCGGCGCCGGTATTCCAGCAGCTGCGCCCGGTCGAAGCGGGTGATGTCCTCGCCGTCGACGTAGATGTGTCCGCGGGTGACACTGTTCAGCAGATTGAGGCAGCGGATCAGCGTGGACTTGCCGCTGCCCGACAGGCCCATCACCACCAGCAGTTCGCCCTCCTCGGCTTCGAACGACACGTTCGCGCAGCCGACGGCGTGGCCGTCCGCGCGAAGCTCCTGGTTGCTCTTGCCCGCATCCAGCATCCGCAGCGCGTGCTGCGGGCGCTTGCCGAAAATCTTGGTGACGTTTTCGACGCGAATCTTGGGCATTGGCCTCCGCCTGTGTGGTGGGGTAGTAACCCCGCGCACATGGCTTCAGCAACACGCAACGCCCGACCTAACGCACGCAACGCACCACCGCGACCACATATGCGGGATGTGCTTTTACCCTAACAAGTCGGGCGTCGCGCCACAACCCCGGATTGCGGGGGCGTGCATGCACCGCGGATAGACTGCGCGGCATCGGCATTGCAGTGGAGTGCGTTGATGCAACGCAAGCGGATTGGCATCGTGCTGTTTCCCGACGTCGAAGTACTCGACTACTGCGGACCATTCGAGGTGTTTTCCTGCACGCGCGAGCATCCCGAACGCCGCCGCGAAGAACCGTCGCCGTTCGCCGTCACGCTGGTTGCCGCAACGACCGATGCGGTCACGACGACGGGCGGTATGCGGGTTCTGCCCGACTGCAGTTTCGCCGATTGCCCCAAACTCGATGTGTTGCTGGTGCCGGGTGGTTACGGCACGCGCCGCGAAATGCACAACCCGGCGTTGCTCGACTGGGTGCGCGAACGTGCCGGTCACGCAGAGATGCTGGCGTCGGTGTGTACCGGCGCGCTGGTACTGGCCGGCGCAGGTTTGCTGGATGGTCTGCGCGCTACGACCCACTGGCAGGCGCTGGATTTGCTGCGCGACACCTTTCCGCGCGTCACCGTCGATGCCCAAAAGCACTTCGTGCTGACCGACCGGGTGTACACGTCGGCCGGCATCTCCGCCGGCATCGACATGGCGCTGAAGCTGGTCGAGCACTACTGCGGTGAACGGGTCGCGCGCGCGACCGCGAAGTACATGGAATATCCCTATCCCGACAGTGACGCGCGCCGCATCACGGCGGCGTCGTAGCGACGGTGCGGTCGTGGGTCGTGTACACGATCGACACTCAGGCATGCGGATGCTGGTCATTCTTGACCGGCGTGCGGGCAGTGCCTGACACCACACTGGTGGCGGTGTGACCGCTTCGATGGCCACGGCCAACTTGTTGGTATTGACGGCTCTGCCGGCGCCGACCGGGGCTGTCGCGAATGGCGACCGCCGACCTTGATCAGCCCACTCGCAACCCGGCCTGCTCGGCCCGAAAGCCGCCATTTGACAGCGCATCTGCGCCACGCGGACACGACAATGCCCGCGTGCGCTGTCCGACTTCCGGCACATGACGCGTCGCGTGTGGAGTGCTGCAGTCACAATTGAAACCAACAGCAGCGTTGTTCCACGCGTGGTTGTCATGGTTTGCGGTATCTGCGAGCACCGCGTAGCACAGGAAGTACGCACTTTGGGAAGCGAACTATGAAGACGATTACCGCAATGTGTTTGACGCTTGGGCTATTCATGACCGCAGTGGCAAGTGCCGCGACGCTCAATGTGCATCCACAAACCGCACTCTTCGATCAACCGATCGCAATTGCCATACATGGTCTCGAACCCGATGTGAAGGTTACGCTGACGCTCACTACGAAAGATGTTCACGGTAACGTTTGGGGGTCTCACGCCGAATTTTTTTCGAGCCTAACGGGCACGTTGAACTTGAGTGATACCGCGCCGTTCTCTGGAACCTATAACTGCGTCGACCCAATGGGCCTGTTCTGGTCTATGCAGCCACCCAAAAGCAAACCGAAGCTCACGTTCCAAGTCTTTCCAACCAATGGCCTGCAACGCGATGCCAAGGAAACGTACCGGTTGATTGCGTCTGTCGGCGGCAAGGAGATTGGCAGTGCCACCCTGACGCGCTTGTTGGTCGGCCCCGAAATTTCACGCAGGAAAATTCGCCAGGGGATGCTGTACGCGAATCTCTACTATCCGTCCGGGTTTGAACATGACGGGGTCAGACACCCTGCAGTTATCGTTCTCGGCGGTTCTGAAGGTGGCATCGAAACCGCGGCGTTCGTCGCACGGTGGTTAGCCTCGCGTGGATTCGTGGCGCTTGCGACGGCGTGGTACCACATCGGACCGTTACCGAAGAATATGGTCGACGTGCCTGTCAAGCCAGTACAGGAGGCGCTGTCGTATCTTGAAAGATTACCGTTCGTGAACCCAGATGCCATAGGTGCTTGGGGCGGGTCCTGGGGCGGAACATTGGCGTTACTGTCAGCAGTGCACTTCAACCAAATTCATGCGGTCGTTTCTGCCTTGGGACCGGTCATTGTCGGGAATGGCATCGACCGCGGCGTGCCTCCCGCGGACTACAGGTCGGTTGATGCCTCGCCCTTTGTATACGACGGAAAGCCCATCCCATTCGTTACCTATCAGGTGTACCAGAAGTTCGTGGAGACACGCGATCAATCCTTGATCAACAAGGCGACAATTCCGATATGGCACATCCACGGACCCATTCTGTTCATTGCCGGGGGAGATGACAAACTGGCATCTTCAGGGATTGAGGCGTCTATCGGTATGAGTGTCCTGAAGGCGCATCATCACCCGTACCAGGATCGTGTCGCGTTCTATCCCAATGCCGGACACCTGATCTTTCCTGGCTATTTCCCTACCGCCAATTGGGCAACGGCCAATCCGTATATCCCAGTCGGCGGCACATCGACAGCATACGGGCAAGCGAATGAAAAGGTCGGGCCAGAAACGATCACTTTTCTGCGCGAATCGCTCCACTGAAAGTTTAAGCGTTGGAACTGGCGACAACATTTGGTCGGTCGAAGGGCCTACCGATTGAGGCTATCGCGACTTGCTCGCAAAGCGGACGCGATCGTGTGATGGCTTTGGGCCGAAACCCGCCGCTCACCTTGGCAAGTCAGCCCCAGCTTGCTGGTCAGCAATGACCGGAACGATGGTCAGTTCAATCGGGACGCGCACAACGTGGCTCGAGGGAAGCAGCAAATTACCTATCCGCCCGCACGTTGGATCAAGCCTTTCTGTACCAGTCGCATCCGACCAGGTGGTCATTGACCATGCCGGTCGCCTGCATGAAGGCGTAGCAGATGGTCGGGCCGACGAAGCGGAAGCCGCGGCGTTTCAGTTCGCGGCTCATGCGATCGGAGACGGGTGTCGTCGCAGGCACTTCGGCGGGCGTCCGAAAGTGGTTGCGCTGCGGCTTGCCGCCCGCGAGTGACCACAGGAACGCATCGAGACTCCCGGCGTGCGCGATCGCGTCGAGCGCGGCGCGTGCGTTGGTACGAACGGCATTGACCTTCAGGCGATTGCGGACGATGCCGGGATCGGTGAGAGCGCGTGCAAGTTCGGCGTCGGTCATTGCGGCGACGCGCGCGATGTCGAAGTCGTGGAACAGCTCGCGGTAGCGCGGACGCTTCAGCAGGATCGTGCGCCACGACAGACCCGCTTGTGCGCCTTCGAGACACAGGAACTCGAACAGCGTGCGGTCGTCGTGCACCGGCACGCCCCATTCGCGATCGTGGTAGGCCTGCATGGCCGGATCGTCACCCGCCCAAGGGCAGCGGGTGACGTGCGCGGGTTTCACCACGGTCGCGTTTGCCGGTGGCTCAGATCGAGTAGTACATCTGGTACTCGAGTGGATGCGTGGACGCGCGGTAGGCAGTCACTTCCTTCATCTTCAGCGCGATGTAGGCGTCGATGAAGTCGTCGCTCATCACGCCGCCGGCTTTCAGGAATTCGCGATCCTTGTCGAGTGCTTCCAGCGCGCCGTCGAGCGAGGCGCACACCTGCGGGATGTTGCGCTCTTCCTCCGGCGGCAGGTCGTAGAGATCCTTGTCCATCGGCGCGCCCGGATCGAGCTTGTTCAGGATGCCGTCGAGGCCGGCCATCATCAGCGCGGTGAAGGTAAGGTAGCCCGAGTTCATCGGATCGGGGAAGCGCACCTCGATGCGGCGGCCCTTCGGGTTGCTGACATACGGGATGCGGCACGAGGCCGAGCGGTTGCGCGCGGAATAGGCCAGCATCACCGGCGCTTCGAAGCCCGGCACCAGGCGCTTGTAGGAGTTGGTGGTGGAGTTGGCGAAGGCGTTGATCGCGCGCGCGTGCTTGAAGATGCCGCCGATGTACCACAATGCCGTCTGCGACAGTCCGCCGTAGAGTTCGCCCGCGAACAGGTTCTTGCCGTCCTTGCTCAAGGACTGGTGCACGTGCATGCCGCTGCCGTTGTCGCCGACCACGGGCTTGGGCATGAAGGTGACGGTCTTGGCGTTCGCGTGCGCGACGTTGCGGATCACGTACTTCATGGTCTGCAGGTCGTCGGCCTTGTGCAGCAGCGTGTTGAACTTCACGCCGATTTCGCACTGGCCGGCGTTGGCGACTTCG
>DASSRT010000260.1:0-2363 GCA_035701705.1 Rhodanobacteraceae bacterium | reverse complement strand
TCTTGATCGGTTTGCCAGCGGCGAATCGTCCAGTTAGCCTCCTTGTCGTATGCCCACCGTCCCCTGCCCCACCTGCAATCGTCCGGTCGAATGGTCGGAAGCGTCGCCCTGGCGGCCATTCTGTACCGAACGCTGCAAGCTCATTGATCTCGGCGCGTGGGCGTCGGAGAAGCATGCGATTGCCGGAGAAGAGATCGGCGAGAGCGACCCCGAAGAGTCGCCTCGCGGCCAGTCCTGATTCGTAAATCCGCTGCCCGAAAGATTCTGGCCAGCAGACCAGCGACCAATCGCCCCCGTGTGATCATTGCATCTGCAGTGAACGGACCAGAAACGCCCACTGATCCGCGAAATCTTCAATCTGCATCCACACCGGTTTACCGGCCCCGTGACCAGCGCGGGTTTCGACGCGCAGCAGAATGGGGTTATCGCATCCTTGCCCGTGCTGAAGCGTCGCGGCGAATTTGTAGCTGTGCCATGGCACCACGCGATCGTCACGGTCGGCGGTGGTGATCAGTGTCGGCGGATAGCACGTACCCTGCTTCACATTGTGAACCGGCGAATAGGCATACTGAGCCTTGAAATCATCTTCGTTTTCGCTCAGGCCATAGTCGGTCGACCATTGCCGCGCATTGGCGCTGGCGGTGTGGTACTTCAGCATGTCGAGCACTCCCACGCCCGGCAACGCGGCGCCGAACAGATCCGGACGTTGCGTGAGTGAGGCGCCCACCAGCAGTCCACCGTTACTGCGACCGCGGATCGCGAGTTTCGGCGTGGACGTGTATTTCTCCGCGATCAGATACTCCGCCGCCGCGATGAAGTCATCGAACACGTTCTGCTTGTGAAGCCTGGTGCCAGCGTTGTGCCACGCCTCACCATACTCCGAGCCGCCGCGCAGATTCGCCATCGCATAGACGCCGCCCATTTCCAGCCAGACCATGACAGGCACGTTGAAGGCCGGCTGCATCGGGATGCCGAATCCGCCGTAGCCGTACAGCATCAGCGGCGCCTTGCCGTCCTTGACCAGATCGCGCCGATGCGTGATGAACATCGGTACGCGGGTGCCATCCTTGCTGCGATAGAACACCTGCTCCGTCACATACGGGCCCGTGTCCACCTGCACTTTCGACGCACGGAACAGATCGACTTTCTGCGTCCGGACATTGAGTCTCGAAATGGAACCGGGTGTCAGAAAATCGGTGTATGCAAAAAAGGTCTCCGGGTCATTCGCATTGCCCCTGAAGCCCCGTACTTCGCCATAGCCGGGCAACTGCACGTCATAGAGCGGCTTGCCCCTGAGATCGCTGACACTGACGACCGGATGTGCATCCTTGAGGTACTGCGCGATCACACGGCCCCCGACGACCGATGCATCGATCAGCGCCAGCGGCTTCTCGGCGATGACATCGCGCACCTTGGCAGCACCATCCGGCTGCGCCGGAACCGCGATCACGCGTGAGTTGGGTGCAGATGCGTTGGTGAGAACGTAGAACACATCGTCGAGTTCGGCGAGCACCAGGTAGTCCGCATCGAAGGTGTTGAACACCCGGACCACCTCGCCCACGGGCTGCGACTGCGCGTCGAGTCTCTGATAATAGAGACCCATGGCTTGCGAGCCGTCGTAGACATTGATGATCAGATAGCGGCCATCGTCAGTGACCTCGGGATAGGGATACCGGGTCGGATGATCGGTAATGCTGTAGATGTGCTTGTCTGCATCCTGGGCAGTGCCGAGCAGGTGGAACCAGATGGACATCTGCTTCGAATCATCACCGCTGCCATTTTCCCGGACCGGGTAGCGTGCGTAGTAGAGCGATTTCGAATCCGCCGTCCATGCGACCTCACGGAATTTGATGAAGCGCAACGTATCGCTCATGTCCTTGCCCGTCTGGACATCGCGTATGCGCCAGATCCGCCAGTCGGTGCCACCGTCCGAAACACTGTAGGCCAGCAGCTTGCCGTCGGGACTGGGGACGAACTCACCGAGCGCGATGGTGGCATCGGCACTGAAGCTGTTGGGATCGAGCAGGACCCGCGGCGGTGTGTCGATGGCATCTGTCACGTAGAGCACGCTCTGGTTCTGCAAGCCATCGTTGCGCAGAAAAAAGTAGCGGCCGCCGCGTTTCACGGGCACATCGAAACGTTCGTAGTTCCACAACTCCGTCAGGCGCTTCTTGATGCGCTCGCGCGCTGGAATGGATTCAAGATAAGGCTGCGACAGCTTGTTCTGCGATTCGACCCAGGCCGCCACCTGCGGTGTGCCGATACCTTCGAGCCAGTTGTATGGATCGGCAACCCGCACGCCGTGATAGACATCGACGTGGTCCGTGCGCGCGGTTTCCGGATAGGTCACCGGCGACGATGTC
>DASSRT010000259.1:0-6306 GCA_035701705.1 Rhodanobacteraceae bacterium | reverse complement strand
TTGCCGAGATCCGTCATCGCCCCGAAATCGCTTTCGAGGCGGTGATAGATCCACTTCATCACCTGGTCGGCACGCCAAGGCTTCTCGCCGTGTTCGGCGAAAAACGTGCGCAATCCATCGCGATCGAAGTCCAGCAGATTGGCACGGGCCGTGTCGGCCATGCGATTCCCCAAACCATTACCCGCGCGAATGGATTTCCGTCGCGGCGAAGAAATAAGCGATTTCGAAATGCGCGGTGTCCGGGCCGTCGGAGCCATGCACCGCATTGGCGTCGATGCTTTGTGCGAAGTCGGCGCGGATGGTTCCCGGCGCGGCGTCCTTCGGATTGGTCGCACCCATCAGCTCGCGGTTCTTGGCGATCGCGCCCTCGCCTTCGAGCACCTGGATCATCACCGGGCCGGACACCATGAAGTCGACCAGTGGCTTGAAGAATGGACGCTCGCGATGGACCGCGTAAAAGCCTTCGGCTTCGGCGCGCGACAACTGCTTCTGCTTGGAAGCAATGAGCCTCAACCCCGCCTGTTCGAAGCGGGCGTAAATCTGTCCGATCACGTTCTTGGCAACGGCATCGGGCTTGATGATGGAAAGGGTGCGCTCCAGCGCCATGGTGTCCTCGGCTGATGTCGAAAGGCGAAAAAATACGCGAACGGTCCCGCTCCGGGATCGCGAGCATATTCCGAAATTCCCGCACGAATGCGGGGTTAGCTCACAAAAGAATGAAACATTCTAGACCAATTCAGGGTCAGTGGCCAAGCTCCCCGAGCGGTTTGACCGACTTCCGCGGGTAGCCTAGAATTCAAACGATTGTTTGAACGTGAGCCTGGCATGCGCGGAAGCCCGCAGTTCTCCACCCGCCAGCGGATCCTCGGCGCCGCCGAGGAGCTGTTCGCCGAGCGCGGCTTCGCCGGCGCCTCGCTGCGCCAGGTGACCACCGCCGCCAACGTCAATCTGGCCGCCGTCAACTACCACTTCGGCTCGAAAGACAACCTGATCGAAGAGGTGTTCCACCGCCGGCTGGACCATCTGAGCGAAGTACGGCTTGCGCGCCTCGCCGAAATCACCGGCAAGCCGGAGCCGACGCTGGAGATGCTGCTCGATGCCTTCATCTCCCCTGCCCTCGAGCTGTCGCTCGACCGCAAGGGCGGCGCCGTGTTCATGCGCGTGCTCGCGCGGGCGTTCGCCGAGCACAACGGCAACCTGCGCGCGTTCCTGTCGGACAACTACGGCCATGTGCTGAAGGAATTCGCCGCTGCCTTCGCGCAGCTGCTGCCCGGCCTGGACAAGGACGAGTTGTACTGGCGGCTCGACATCGCCGTCGGCGCGCTCACCTACGCGATGGCTGATTTCGGCATGATCCAGCGTCGCACCGGCGAGAGCGAGCGCACGCATCGCGAGCAGATGGCCAAACACTTGATCCATTTCACCGCAGCGGGGTTGCGGGCGTAGCCGTGCGATCGTCCATGATCGCGGCATCGCTGGACGGCTTGTAGCACACGAGGTCGTTCGAATTTGGAAGATCACAACGGCCATCCCTGGCCTGACTTTTCACAACAGCCGCTTCGAACGGCACGTTGACGATTCAACCGATGACCCACGGAGTTTCCATGCCAACTGAAATCCTTCGCATTCGCAAGGCCGCCGTGCTCGGAGCCGGCGTCATGGGCGCGCAGATCGCCGCCCACCTCACCAACGCCGGCATCGAAACCGTACTGTTCGACCTTGCCGCCAGGGAGGGTCCGAAGAACGGCATCGCCCTCAAGGCGATTGCCCACCTCGGCAAGATGTCGCCCGCCCCGCTGGCCGTGAAGGAACTTGCCGCCGCCATCACGCCCGCCGACTACGACGAAAACCTGGCGGCGCTGAAGGATTGCGATTTCGTGATCGAAGCCATCGCCGAACGCATGGACTGGAAACTCGATCTCTACAAGAAGGTCGCGGCGCATATCCCGGCGCACACCATCCTCGCCAGCAACACCTCGGGCTTGTCGATCAACGCACTGGCCGAAGCACTGCCCGCGAACCTGCGCCACCGCTTCCTCGGCGTGCACTTCTTCAACCCGCCGCGTTACATGCATCTGGTCGAAGTGATCCCCGGCAAGGCCACCGATCGCAAGCTGCTGGAGGGGTTGGAAGCGTTCCTGACTTCCGCACTCGGCAAGGGCGTGGTGTTTGCCAAGGACACCCCCAACTTCATCGGCAACCGCATCGGCGTGTTCTCGATGCTGGCGACGATGCACCACACCACCCAGTTCAAGCTCGGCTTCGACGCGGTGGACGCGCTGACCGGTCCGGCGATCGGCCGTCCGAAGTCGGCGACCTACCGCACGGCCGACGTGGTGGGCCTCGACACCATGGCCCACGTCATCAAGACCATGGCCGACACCTTGCCCGACGATCCCTGGCATGCGCATTTCAAGGCGCCGGTGTGGCTGTCGGCGCTAATTGAAAAAGGCGCGCTGGGCGCGAAGGTCGGCGCGGGATTCTTCCGCAAGGCCGGCAAGGAAATCCAGGTACTCGATCTCGCCAAACAGGATTACCGCACCGCAGGCGCGAAGCCCTCGGACGAAGTCGCCGCGATCCTCGCGGTCAAGGACCCGGCTGCGAAATTCGGCCAGTTGCGCGCGTCGAACGATCCGCAGGCGCAGTTCCTGTGGGCCTGCTTCCGCGACCTGTTCCATTACGCCGCGTACCACCTCGCCTCGATTGCCGAGACGGCGCGCGACGTCGACTTCGCGATCCGCTGGGGCTACGGCTGGAAGCTCGGGCCGTTCGAAACCTGGCAGGCGGCCGGTTGGCAGCAGGTCGCGGGCTGGATCGCCGAGGACATCGCCGCCGGCAAGGCCATGAGCACGGCGCCGCTGCCGAGGTGGGTCACCGATGGCCGCAAGGGCGTGCACCACGCCGATGGTTCGTGGTCGCCGCACCAGAAGACGGACGTGCCGCGCTCGCACGCTCCCGTCTACAAACGCCAGTTGTATCCGGACGCGATCATCGGCGAGAAGTTCGACCAGGGCACCACGGTTTGGGAGAACAACGGCATTCGCCTGTGGACGCTCGGTGGCGACGATGTCGGCATCGTGTCGTTCAAGACCAAGATGGGTACCTTCGATGACCAGGTGCTCGACGGCATCCAGCATGCGGTCGGGCTGGCCGAGCAGAAACTGAAGGCGCTGGTGGTGTGGCAATCGGGGCCGGTGTTTTCGGCCGGCGCCAACCTGAAGGGCGTGCTGGCGCTGCTGCAGGGCGGCAAGGTCGACCAGCTCGAATCCATGATCGCCAACTTCCAGCGCGCGACCATGCGCGTGCAGCACGGATTGGTGCCCACCGTTGCCGCGGTACGCGGCCTGTGCCTCGGCGGCGGCTGCGAATTGCAGATGCACTCGGCGCGCACCGTGGCGGCATTGGAGAGTTACATCGGCCTCGTCGAGGCCGGCGTCGGCCTGTTGCCTGCAGGCGGCGGCCTGAAGGAAATCGCCGAACGCTGCTCGCGCGCGGTCGCGCCGGGCGTCGAGCCCTTCGACGTGGTCAAGGGCTACTTCGAAACCGTGGCGATGGCCAAGGCTTCGGCGAGCGCGCTGGAAGCCAAGCAGTTCGGCCTGCTGCGCGAAAGCGACGTGGTGGTGTTCCACGCCGACGAGCTGCTGTACGTCGCGAAGAATGTCGCATCCTCGTTGGCCGAATCCGGTTGGCGTCCGCCGCTGCCGCAGGCCACGCATGTCGCCGGTGACGTCGGCACCGCCACCTTCAAGGCGCAGCTGGTGAACATGCTCGCGGGGCATTTCATTTCCGAGCACGACATGGAGATCGCCACCCGCATCGCCGACACCCTCTGCGGCGGCGACATCGAACGCGGCAGCGCGGTGGATGCACAGTGGCTGCTCGATCTGGAACGCCGCCACTTCATGGAACTGGCACAAACGGAAAAGACCCAGGCGCGCATCGCGCACACCATGACCACCGGCAAACCGCTCAGGAACTGACGCCAGGATGGCGTCATCCCGGACAGCACATGGATGTGCGCTGATCCGGGATCCATTTGTTTATGTCCGCGAAGGACGCAAAGAACGCGAAGAAAAGCTCAAAAAGATACTTTGCTTTTGGTCTTCTTTGCGTCCTTTGCGTTCTTGGCGGATCAAACGTTGATCCGGGATCCATTTGTTTATGTCCGCGAAGGACGCGAAATACGCGAAGAAAAACTCAAAATGACATTTCGCTTTTGATCTTCTTTGCGCCCTTTGCGTTCTTCGCGGATAAATCGCTTTTGCTCTGGAGAACAACATGACCAAGCAAGTACAAGACGCCTACATCGTCGCCGTCAAACGCACCCCGGTCGGCAAGGCCCCGCGCGGCGTGTTCCGTCACACCCGCCCCGATGACCTGCTCGCGCACGTACTGCGGGAAACGCTGGACGAATGCCCCGGCATCGACGTCAACCGCATCAGCGACGTCGTGATCGGCTGTGCGATGCCGGAGGCCGAGCAAGGCATGAACGTCGCGCGCATCGGCGCGCTGCTGGCAGGCCTGCCCGACAGCGTGCCCGGCATGACGGTCAACCGCTTCTGCTCGTCCGGCTTGCAATCGGTCGCGATCGCCGCCGACAGCATCCGCCTCGGCGAGACCGACCTGATCCTCGCCGGCGGCACCGAGTCGATGAGCATGGTGCCGATGATGGGCTTCCATGTGCAGATGAATCCGGAAATCTTCAAGGACGAGAACCTCGGCATTGCCTACGGCATGGGCATCACCGCCGAGAACGTCGCCACGCGCTGGAAGATCAGCCGCGAGGAACAGGATGCCTTCGCCCTGCGCAGCCACCAGCGCGCGCTGGCCGCGCAGGATGCGGGCAACTTCAAGGAAGAGATCGCGCCCTACCCGCTCGACGACCGCTACCCCGATTTGCGCTCGCGCGGCATCAAGGCAGACCGGCGCGTGATCGAACACGATGAAGGCCCGCGTCGCGACACCAGCCCCGAAGTGCTGGCCAAATTGCGCACCGTATTCAAGCGCGACGGTTCGGTCACGGCCGGCAATTCATCGCAGATGTCCGATGGCGCCGGCGCGGTGCTGCTCGCCAGCGAACAGGCGATCAAGGACTACGGCCTGACGCCGCTCGCGCGCTTCGTCGGTTTCTCCGTGGCCGGCGTGCCGCCGGAGATCATGGGTATCGGCCCCAAGGAAGCAATCCCGAAAGCCTTGAAGGCCACCGGCATCAAACAGGACCAGCTCGACTGGATCGAGTTGAACGAAGCCTTTGCCGCGCAATCACTCGCGGTCATCAAGGACCTCGGCCTCGATCCCGACAAGGTGAACCCGGAAGGCGGCGCGATTGCACTCGGCCATCCACTCGGCGCCACCGGCTCCATCCGCATCGCCACCCTCGTCCACGGCATGCGTCGAAAGAAGCAGAAGTACGGCATGGTCACCATGTGCATCGGCACCGGCATGGGCGCGGCGGGCGTGTTCGAGATGGTTTGAAACGAACGGGTGCAAACGGCACGCCTCCACCGATCCCTGTCACCCGCTCCAATCCTTCCCGGTTCTCGCAATGGCCAACAACGCCAAGCGCCCCACGATTCCACTGGATATGGGTGGTGTGCTGACTAAAATGGCACACCAGCGCCCCGTATTCCATTCCGAAGCCGACTTCCAGCACGCGTTCGCATGGGAAGTGCATCGTCAGGTTCCTGACGCATCAATCCGGTTGGAAAAACCACTCACGACAATCGCGGGCGTGGCTCACTTGGACGTACTCATCCAGCGCGAGGGCGCTACGGTCGCCGTGGAACTGAAGTACAAAACAAAAAAGCTGACTCACCAAATCACTGACGAAGCATACAACCTAAGGAGCCACGGGGCTCAAGATTTGGGTCGCTATGACTTCATGAAGGATATCGGCCGCCTTGAAGATATTTCGGCCTCATTCCCATCCACGGTGGGTTGCGCGGTCCTCCTGACGAACGAAAGCTCCTACTGGCGCAATCCGTTATCCAGCAAGACCGTTGACGCCGCATTCCGATTGCACGAAGGCAGGGTGCTGTCAGGAGAAGCAACGTGGGGCGCAGGTGCATCCAAGGGCACCATGAAGTCACGGGAAAAACCGATAAAGCTTCGTGGATCATACAAGCTTGAATGGCACGACTACTCTGCCCTTCAAACAAACAAAGACCTCGTCTTTCGCTATCTGCTGGTAGCCGTCCCGAGTTACCGGATCAAGCAATAGAGTCTCTGATTCGGCGTCAGATCAACAACGCCAGTACAAACGTGCCCAGCATCATGAAAGCCACCGCGAGCTTGATCGCGGTGCCG
>DASSRT010000258.1:0-12208 GCA_035701705.1 Rhodanobacteraceae bacterium | reverse complement strand
TGCATGGAGCCCTGCAGCGTGCGGTAAACCGACACATCAACCGGGCTGTTCTGGGATTTGACCTGTACACACAAGCGTGGCGGGTCCAGCCCCAACGGGCCGCGACCACCCAGGATGTCGACACCGCCGTCGGGGCCGGGCGGCGATTCCTTGGTGACCCAGCCGTCCGCCCGCAGTACCGCCGCAACCAGGGCCGACAACGCGTGCCCGGAAAAACGGCTTTGGATGTGTTTCACGATCTGGTCGTGCGCCGCCAGCGCCAAGTCCGTGGGGCCATCCTCGACGTTGTCGGGCACGTTCTGGGTCTTGTCCGCCGGCAGTACGCCGCCAATTTCGTTCGGCCCGGGGTCGGTCTTGCCGGACAGCACCACTGCGACGCGACGGGCGGCGTCGTGGCGCGAGATCCGGCACACGGTCATGAATGCGCCGAAGGAATAAAGCAGATCCTGCTCGAATGCGGTACGTGGCACGTCGGGGCGCTCCCACCTCACCGGACGGCTGTGCCTGAACTCTCCGCCGATCTTCTTGTACTGGTACGGCCCGGTAACCCGCCCGATCGCGATCTGCGAGGTCTGTTTGCGCGGCAACACTACGAGATCGCCCTTTTCGATCACATGAGCGAAGGTCCAAAGTTGGCGTGCGTAATTGGCGACGGCCTGTGGCTTGGCATCCGGAAGGGCCTTGGCAACCAGCGCGACGACATCATCGTAGTTGTTGATGTCCTCCAGCGAAGGTACCTCGTCAAAACGGATCAGCGCGATTCCGTTGTCCAACGCAGCCTCTTCATCTTCGCCGAACTTGCCGGCACGGGTCAGGTAAAGCCCGGGTTGGTCATTCATTCGACGGTCTCCTCGATGATTTCGTCCAGCAGCCCCGTACTTTCCTTCTGCAACGCAACAATGTCCGCGCTGATCTCTTCCAGAGTCCGCAGCGGCTGCGGCTTGTAGAAGTGGCGGGTGAAGCTGATCTCGTAACCGATCTTGGTCGCGTCCCGTTTGATCCACGCATCGGGCGTATAGGGCAGCACCTCGCGGCGGATGAAAGCCTCGATGCCGCCTTCTTCCAGCAACGGCACTTGCTCGGTATCGCGCAATTCGGAGTCAGGTTCGTACTCCACCACGCATTTCGTACCCTCACCCCCAGCCCCTCTCCCGGAGGGAGAGGGGAGCACTACCTCATACGAGCCGTACAACGGATCGGCCTTGGCCTTGCCGGGCTTGTGCACCTTGGTGATGACGGGCGGCGCGGTTTCGACGCGCCAGCTCACGGCTTTGAGGATCTGCTTCAAATCGGCAGCTGGCAATTTGAGATCGGCTTGCTTGAGCGCGTCAGCCACACGCTCGCGAAATTCGTTGTGGTCCTCGAAGAGTTCGTCGCCCAGCGCTACCCGCAGCATCGTGGCGACTTCGACCAGGCGACCGTCGCGCTCCCAGGTCTTTCGATCCAGCAGCTTCTTGCGTCTCTTGTCGGACAGCCCCTTCTTCGTGCCGCCATCCTCTGCATCGTCGCCTTCGTCCTCGTCGTTGCCCCATTCGGCCAGCCGCTTTTGCAGGGCATCGGCAACCTTGTCGAAGTCGCTGAAAAGCTTGTCACCGAACTCGTCGTGAAGCACCACGCGAATGTCCTCGTCTCCTGACGTGAAGCGCAACGACTCAATGGCCTTGAGCGTGAACTGGCTGTGCAAGCGCAGCGGGCGCTCGACCGTGACCTTCCAGTAACCGAAGGCCGCGTTGGGGAAGATTTTCGATTGCCCGGTTTCCTTGAAGTCGAGGAAGGTACGGCTGATGCGCCCGATGTCCTCGGGCGAAAGTTCGCAGTTTTTCTTGCCGAGGTTCTTGCGCAGCGGTTTGAACCACTGGCTGGCGTCGATGAGCTGCACCTTGCCCTTGCGGTGTGCGGGCTTGCGGTTGGACAACACCCAGACGTAAGTGGCGATGCCGGTGTTGTAGAAGAGGTTGAGTGGCAACGCGACGATGGCTTCGACCCAGTCGTTCTCGATCAGCCAGCGGCGTATGTTGCTTTCACCCTGGCCGGCGTCGCCGGTGAAAAGCGATGAACCGTTGTGCACTTCGGCGATGCGGCTGCCGAGCGCCGACTCGTTGTTCATCTTCGACGCCATGTTGGCGAGAAACAGCATCTGGCCGTCGCTGGAGCGGGTGACGAGCGAAAGCTCCTCGCCCTCGTGCATGACCTTGAAACGCGGATCGCGCATGCCGTCCTTGCCGCCCATGTCTGCAAGATCTTTCTTCCAGCTTTTCCCGTACGGCGGGTTGGCCAGCATGAAGTCGAATTCCTGCGCCGGGAATGCGTCGTGCGACAGGGTGGACCATTCCGCGCCGCCGACGATGTGGTCCGCGCTCTCACCTTCGCCCTTGAGCAGCATGTCCGCCTTGCAGACGGCGTAGGTTTCCGGATTGATCTCCTGCCCGTACAGCAAGGCCGTGACTTGCTGGTTGTGCCTTGCGGCGATGTCCTTCAGCGTCTTTTCCGCGACAGTGAGCATGCCGCCGGTGCCGCAGGCGCAGTCGTAGAGCAGATAGGTGCCGGCCCGGATCTCGGACTCGATTGGCAGGAACACGAGGCTTGCCATCAGGCGAACGGCATCGCGCGGCGTCCAGTGCTCGCCGGCTTCCTCGTTGTTTTCCTCGTTGAACTTGCGGACCAGCTCCTCGAACACCGTGCCCATCGAATGGTTGTCGATGCCGGCCGGGGAAAGGTCGATATCCGGATCGAGGAACTTGTTGATCAGCGTGCCGATGGCATCGGCCTTGGACAGCGTCGGCAACTGGTTGCGGAATTTGAAGTTGTCGAGGATATCCTGGACGTTGGACGAAAAACCGTTGAGGTAGTCCTCGAAGTCCGCGAGCAATTGCTGCTGGTTGCCGCGCGAGGTGAGGTCGCGCAGCGTGAACTTCGAGGTGTTGTAGAAAGCCTGGCCTGCGGCGTCGCAAAGCGCGGCACGCTGCTCGGTGATGCCCGCCTTGTCGAGCATTTCCCTGGTCTCGAGCACCTTCTTCTTGGTCGGTTCCAGCACGGCATCCATGCGGCGGATCACGCACATCGGCAGAATCACATCCGGATACTTGCCGCGCTTGAACAGGTCGCGCAGCACATCGTCGGCGATGCCCCAGATGAAGGAAACGATCTTGTTGTGGGTGGCTTGATCCATGGTCACTCGGCCCCGGACCCGGTGCGATTCACGACAAACCGCGGTTTCGCCATTCTGTTTCTAACCTGCATTCTTGCCCCCGTTCCTCGATCTCAAACCCTCTATCCAGTGTAGCGGCCGACGTCTCTGCCTCTGCGATCGCGGTGCCTGAAAGAGCATCAGGTGGACACACGACGCAAGCGTTCCGCATTGGCACGCACGATCGCGGCGGCACGCTCGATGTGGGTTCGGTCGGCACCCTGCTTCACCAGAACCTGCGCAACATCATCGGCGTGTGCGGCGACGGCTTCGGCGACGGTCGCGACACGCTTCAGGACAAAGCCGGGCGCGTAACCGGCATCCTTGGCGAAACCGCGCAAGTCTTCGGCGCCGATGTTGTCGATGCGCTTGCTGGCCCCGATCCGCAGCGCGGGTTGGCGATCCACCAGCCGCTCGGAAATGGCAATGGTCGGCACCAGGTCGTAGAACGGAGCCAGGCGGCGCCGGCCATCACGGCCGCAAAGCAGTGCGAGGTTCTTGGCGTGGGCGTCGGCGTTGCCGATGATGGTGTTGAAGGTGACCCAGTCCAGCACGGCCTGCACGGCCACCGGCCCCAGGCGCAATTGCTGGCGTACCAGCCGGGCACATTGGGCCAGCGACGGACCACCGCCAGCTTCGTATTTGAGCTCGCCCGGGTAACCGAGCGCCTGGCAAAAATCTTCCTGGTGCAGGCGTTCAAGGTGGCCGTCCTCGACGTGGCGGTCGTAGCGTTCCAGCAGCAGCGCCTTGTGCCCGGCCACCTCGACAAGGGCAGCCGATGCCGCGTTCAAGCCGATCGCGGCGGCCAGTGCCAGGCCCAGCGCTTCGAGATCACGCAGGCCCGGCAAACGCCGGCTTTCCGGTTTGAGGATGTGCGTGGTCAGTTCGCCGACGGCAGGCAACCGCAGGTGGCCATTGGCCTCGCGCACGACCGCAATCTTGTCCTGTGCACCGGCCAGTGAAAGACGCCGTGGCGTGCCGAGCAAGGCCCACGTCCCCTCGCCTGCCATGTCGCCCATGGCTGCCAGCAGGGCATCAAGATCCGTTGCCGGATCAGATTGTGTCTCTGCCGACGGTGGCTCCTGCGGCACGATGCTGACGGCGCCGGCGCACTCGCCACCGATACCGGCCAACAAGGCAAAGTCATCCCGGACCGGAATGCGCAATCGCGCGGCGATGGCTTCGCGCACTGCCCCTTCCGGCAGCAGGTTGCCGAACCAGTTGCGCACCGCGGCACCGATGAAAGGCTCGGCCCGCAACGGCAGGCTGACCGACAACGCCACGGAGCGGGCAGCATCGAGATATTCCGGCGCGTAACGGAATTGCCAGTCTTCCGGACTGCGCACTTCGCCCTCGATGCCCAGCTCGCCGACATGGCGGTCG
This sequence comes from Rhodanobacteraceae bacterium, assembly GCA_035701705.1. Classification (GTDB taxonomy): domain Bacteria; phylum Pseudomonadota; class Gammaproteobacteria; order Xanthomonadales; family Rhodanobacteraceae; genus 66-474. The sequence continues at coordinate 7,638 of DASSRT010000258.1, read as the reverse complement.
AAAAGACGGACGTGCAGGGTCTCCATTACTGCCCTGCCTCGACGGCTTGCAAGCGCAGGCCGAGCACGGCGAGCACATCCAGCACCTTGCTCAAGGTGACGTTGCGGACGCCACTTTCGAGTTGGCTGATGAAACGCTGGCTGGTGCCCGACAACCCAGCCAGTTCGGCTTGAGTCATGCCGTGCCGATGCCGGGCCTCGCGCACGACGCGCCCGATCGCGTCCAGGTCAGGGGATGAATTCTTTCCCCTTGCGGATATTTGTTTATTCATGGCCGCGCATCGCGCAAATACTCCGTATACGGATATTTCGCCATCAAGCCGCGAAAGTCAAGTATTTATTCCGTATATGAATAAAAGCGCCGGGCTTGCAGGCCGACCATCTCCTGACAGAACAAAGACTTGCCAGAACAACCTACACCATCGGCAGCTTCAGGCCCTTTTCCTTCGCGCACTGGATGGCGATGTCATAGCCGGCGTCGGCGTGACGCATGACGCCTGTGCCGGGGTCGTTCCCGTGCACACGACCAGACAACCAACTAGGCCTCGCGGGGTGTCTTGCCTCGCCGCCTGTTCTCGCGTTTGATGGGCCCGGCAACAGGGCAGATTTCAAACGCGAACTGCGAGAGCGTGTTGACCAGGTTGTCCGGCACGAGTTTGTAAACCACGAACTGACCGCGACGCTCGCTCACGACCAATCCGGCGTTTACAAGCACGGCCAGGTGGCGTGAAATCGCCGGAGCACTCATTTCGAACTTCGCTGCGATGTCGCCAGCCGACAGCTCCTGCTGCGACAAGTACGCCAGGATCTTTCGTCGCGGCGTCGAAGCCAGCGCTGCGAAAATCTTGTCTTGCTTCATCAGTAGGCTTCAGCAACGGCAGTCAGTGCGAATGGAGCTAGCCTACTGCGTTCCGGTCGATCATGGCCAGCCGCACACAACCGTGAGCCGGATTCGCAGCCGGCCCACGGTCGGATGAGATTCAGCGATTCGTCACCGGAACCGGCGATGATCCATGCCCCGAAGCGGCCACGCGCTGCTCGTCGTTGTGCCGAACCCAGCCTGCCACCACCCGGCCGTAGCGCGCGATCATCATCATGTTGAAAAAGTGCATGGCCCCAAGGATCAGGATCGACAAACCTATCTTGCTGCCGATGTAGGGGATCATGTTGGCGATCGTTTCGGTGGAATTCCATCCACCCAGGCGCACTCCGATGAAGCCGATGTTTATCAGGTAAAACCCGACCACGAGCAGATGATTCGTCGACTTCGCCAGAGCCTCCTCCTGACCGAAACACTTCATCAGGAACACTACCCCATTGCGCGACAGCGTGTGCGCCACCCAGATCGTCATCGCGATCGACAGGACCAGATACACCAGATACCCCGCTTGCAGTGCCATGGCATTCTCCTCTGATTGACTTAGTGTATTGCTTATTTAGCTATATTGTTATATTTCGGGAACGCAATGTCAACTGTGCCTGCAAGAGGGGGATCAGGCCATCGGCAGCTTCAGGCCCTTTTCCTTCGCGCACTGGATGGCGATGTCATAGCCGGCGTCGGCGTGGCGCATGACGCCGGTGCCGGGGTCGTTCCAGAGCACGCGGGCGATGCGGGCGTCGGCTTCTTTGGTGCCGTCGCAGACGATCACGAGGCCGGCGTGTTGCGAGTAGCCCATGCCGACGCCGCCGCCGTGGTGGAAGCTCACCCAGGTGGCTCCACTTGCCGTGTTCAGCAAGGCGTTCAACAGCGGCCAATCGCTGACGGCATCGGAACCGTCGCGCATGGATTCGGTTTCGCGGTTGGGCGATGCGACCGAACCGGAATCGAGGTGATCGCGACCAATCGCGATCGGTGCCTTCAATTCGCCGTTGCGCACCATCTCGTTGAACGCGAGACCCAGCTTGTCGCGCTGGCCCAAGCCGACCCAGCAGATGCGTGACGGCAGACCCTGGAAGCTGATGCGCTTCTCCGCCATGTCCAGCCAGTTGTGCAGGTGGGCGTCGTCGGGGATCAGTTCCTTGACCTTGGCGTCGGTTTTCAGAATGTCTTCCGGATCGCCGGACAGCGCGACCCAGCGGAACGGGCCGATGCCGCGGCAGAACAGCGGGCGCACGTAGGCCGGCACGAAGCCGGGGAACGCGAACGCGTCCTTGCAGCCGACATCGAACGCCATCTGGCGGATGTTGTTGCCGTAGTCGAAGGTCGGGATACCTTGCGCGTGGAAGGCGAGCATCGCGTCGACGTGGGTTTTCATCGACTGCTTGGCGGCCTCGGTGGTGCCCTTCGGATCGCTCTTGCGACGCTCGAACCACTGCTCCAGCGTCCAGCCCTGCGGCAAATAACCGTTGACCGGATCGTGCGCGGAAGTCTGGTCGGTCACGGCGTCGGGTTTCACGCCACGCTTCACCAGTTCCGGCAGCACCTCGGCAGCATTGCCGAGCAGCGCGATGGATTTGGCTTCGCCGGCTTTCGTGTATTTCTCGATGCGCGCCAGTGCGTCGTCAAGGTCGGTGGCCTGCTCGTCGACGTAACGCGTCTTCAGGCGGAAGTCGATGCGCGATTGCTGACACTCGATGTTGAGCGAGCACGCGCCCGCCAGCGATGCCGCCAGCGGCTGCGCGCCGCCCATGCCGCCGAGACCTGCCGTCAGAATCCATTTGCCTTTCAGATTGCCGCCGTAACTCTGCCGACCCATCTCGACAAAGGTTTCATAGGTGCCCTGCACGATGCCCTGCGAACCGATGTAGATCCACGAGCCGGCCGTCATCTGGCCGTACATCATCAGGCCCTTGCGATCGAGTTCGTTGAAGTGCTCCCACGTCGCCCAATGCGGGACGAGGTTGGAGTTGGCGATCAACACGCGCGGCGCGCCGGCATGGGTCTTGAACACGCCGACCGGCTTGCCCGATTGCACCAGCAGCGTTTCGTCGGGATTCAATTCGCGCAAGGAACGCAGGATCGCGTCGAAGCATTCCCAGTTGCGCGCGGCGCGGCCGATGCCGCCGTACACCACCAGCTCTGCCGGGTTCTCCGCCACCTCGGGATCGAGGTTGTGCTGGATCATCCGGTACGGCGCCTCGATCAACCAGTTCTTGCAGGAGAGTTCGGTGCCGCGCGGCGGATGGATCACGCGCTTGGTGTCGATGCGGGTGGGTGCGTTCATGGCGGGCAACTCCGGCGGTGCAAATGGGAAAGTATAGGTCAACGGGCATTCAATCCGGTCGGCTCGAACTCTCCGTCGAGGCCGGCATTGCGCCAGCTTCGCTGACTTTTCGCCGATGCGCGGTCGCCCGTAGCTGTGCGATGAAGCCGGCGTATCCAGGGTTCTTGGCGAAATGTGTTGCCATATATTCCTCGGTTTCACGTAACCCGGCCCGTGGCTGTTCCTCTTGTATCTGCGCGCGCATCATCCAGCCACCAATACTCTGCGGATCCAGCTGGATCATCTGGTCGGCAATGTTCCACGCCTTGTCCCATTGATGCCTTGTCATATCGATGCCAGCAAGATGCGCCAAGGCCCACTGGTCAGAATGATCAAGCCGGAGCGCCGTCTTGAAATCACGCACCGCACGCGGCAAGTCGGCTTCTTCCTGATATGCCGCCCCTCGCGCATCGAACACGCGGTGATCCCCGGGCAATCTGCCGACGAGCGTGTCGGCTTCGGCAACGCCCCATTTGAGTTGGCGCAATGCGATGAGGCCATAGATCCTGTCGAGACGAACATCGTTGTCTGCTGGATCAAACCGGAGATATTCGGACAGATAGATCGCCATCGCCGGATAGTCGCCCGACCTGTGCGCTGCCTCACCAGCACCGCGAAGCGGACACATCCCACCAAACTGGTCGAGGGCCGCAATGTAGTCAGACACCTGTTCGGCCTCGCTGCAGCCGGAGTTCTCAACGCGATAAAAATTCACTTCGCCCGCAATGAGCATCAGCAACGGATTTTCCGTGGCATGCTGCATGGCCTTTTGCGCGAGTACTGTCATGCCCGCGAACGAACCGCCCCACTTGGGTTGCTCCAACCACAGGGCCTGGCCATAAATTGAGTAATCGGCAGGTGCAACCGCGAGACCGCGCTTGGCAGCATCCAATCCGTAGGCGCGCGACAAGGCGAGACCACCCAGCATCACCATCCCGCGATAGGCCGGGGTAACGTGCGGATCGAGCTTGATCGCCTTGCGGAAATCCGCATCGGCCCGCTTGGCCCATTGATCCATCGCATCAATATTGCTTTGGGGCGTGTCATCAATGTAGGCGTAGCCACGCGCCGCGTATGCCTTTTGCATGTCGGCGGTTCCGCTGGCGGCATAAGCAAACGCGCTGCGCGGCGACTGACGCTTCCATTCATCAAGGAGCCGCCTCAACGCAGTGGAGCCGTTGTTGAAATCGGCGTAGAAAATGCGGTCGAGACGGCCGCGCGCATCCGGATCGGTCAACTGCTCATGCAGCGCCTGGGCTAACAACTGATCAAGCCGCGCCGCGTGCCCGGTTCTGATCAACCGGCGGATCCGCGCCAACGAAACGATCGGCTGGAACCGGTACTTGCAATACGCGACGACCGCAGCGTGGTTCCAGTGGCTATCCGGCGGATCCGGAAACTTGAGGCAGCGCTGCAGGAGGCCCTTGATGTCTTCGGCGCCCTGCGCCGCCACCAGGAACTGGAGCACTTGCTCGCGCGTGAACTTGGTGCCTGCGTTGGTGGGTGCGACCGTCTTGAAGCTGAGCGCTGGTGGCGCAGGCTGCGATGCAACGGCGGCCGTCGCCACGCCCGAGTAGATCCCCCAGCACGCGGCGAACACCGCCAGCGACGTGACTACCCCGATCAGCGCCGTCCGCGTTCCGGCTTTCATGGGCAGGACTCCGTGCACGAACGGAGTGAAATCGATTCCGTGATCATCGGCACCTGCGCGTCATTGCAAGCATTCATCCCAGTCTTCCTGTCGGGTATCGGCGCGATTATAGTCAAGCCGAACAACCACGTCGGCTTGAGGGGTCCGCGATGGACGCAGAATTCTGGCTGCAGCGATGGCGTGAAGGCCGCACCGGCTGGCATCGCGACGCAGTGATGCCGCTGCTTGAGCGGTACTGGCCCGCGTCGGGGGTGGCGCCGGGCGCACGCGTGCTGGTGCCGCTGTGCGGAAAATCCCTCGACATGCTGTGGCTCTCGCAGCAAGGCCACGATGTATTGGGCGTGGAACTGTCGCCGGTCGCGGTGGAGGCGTTCCTGCGCGAGAACCAGCTGACTGCGGGCAGCGCGGCGCGCGCCGACGGCACGCATTTCAAGGTCACCAATCCGCCCGGTGGCAGCATCGAAATCATCAACGGCGATCTGTTCGACGTCGCCCCGGAAACTATCGCAAGCTGCCACGCGTTCTACGACCGCGCGGCGATGATTGCCCTGCCCGCGCCAGTGCGCGCACGCATGGCCAGCGAGGTCTACGCGCGGCTTCCCGCCGACAGCCGCGGCTTGTTGATCGTGCTTGACTACCCGCAGCACGAAATGGAAGGCCCGCCGTTTTCCGTCGACGCGGACGAAGTGCAGTCGCTGCTGGCGGCGCAATGGCAAGTCACGCAACTGGAGCGGCGCGACATCTTCGGCGAAGATCCCAGCTTTGCCGAGCGCGGCGCGACCGCCATGCACACCAGCGTGTACGCGCTGAGCAAGCAGCCGGGCAACAACACCTAGCACACACGCGCAACTCCGCAACGTCAGGGCATCGCGCCCTTCGACATCGGCGTCGGCGGCACGCCGACGGTCGCCAGCGGTGCGACGCGGCGCAGGTACAACGCCACCAGCAAGCCGGCCAGCGTCAGCGCACCGACGAACACGGCGACGCCATCCCAACCATGCGCGCCGTAGAACAAGCCGCCGCTGGCACCCGCGATGCTGGAGCCGGTGTAATAGCAGAACAGGTACATCGACGATGCGTGCGCGCGCAACGCGCCGGCACGCCTTCCGATCCAGCTGCTGACGATGGAGTGCGCGCCGAAGAAGCCGAACGTCAGTACCACCAGCCCCGCCAACACCAACGACAACGGCGCGGCCATCGTCAAGGCGATGCCCGCCAGCATCAGGGCGAGCGCCGTCCACAAGACCTTGCGCCGACCGAGCTTGCCCGACAGGTGTCCCATCCACGGCGAGCTGAACATGCCGACCACGTACACCAGGAAGATCGAACCGACCGCAGCCTGGCTGAGGCCATACGGTGCAGCCAGCAGGCGGTAGCCGAGGTAGTTGAACACGGTGACGAACGCGCCCAGCAACAGCGCGCCTTCGACGAACAACCACGGCAAGGCGCGATCGTGGAACATGCCGGCGAATTTCCCGAGCAACTCGCGCGGGCGAAACGGTTGCGCGGTGAAATGCCGCGACGGCGGCAAGCTGCGCCAGAACAACAGGGCCGCGACGAATCCCAATGCGCCGACCGCCGCGATGCCGCCGCGCCAGCCGGCCCACTCGGTCACGACGCCGGCGAGGAACCGCCCCGCCATGCCGCCGATCGCATTGCCGCTGATGTACAGGCCCATGCCGAGCCCGATCGACGCGATGTCGACTTCTTCGGCGAGGTACGCCATCGCCACCGCCGGCAGGCCGCTCAAGGTCAACCCGAGCAAGGCGCGCAGCGCCAGCAGCGTGTGCCAACCCGGTGCCAGGGCCGTCAGCAGAACGAGGATGGATGACGACAGCACCGACGCCACCATCACCGACTTGCGACCCCACGCATCCGACAGCGCTCCGGCGAACAACATCGCGAACGCCAGTACGCCGGTGGTCAGTGACAACGAGAGCGCACTGGCCGCTTCGCCGACGCCGAACTCACGGCTGAATTCCGGCATCAACGGCTGCACGCAATACAGCAATCCGAACGTTGCAACGCCAGCCGCGAACAAGGCGAGATTCACACGCCGGAACACCGGCGTGCCGTGGTGGATGAAACTGGACGCGTCGCTGGGGTCGACGCGTGTCGCGGTGGCTGGCATCGCGACATTTTATCCGCGTCACCACGCAACGCCGCTCATGGATAACGCCAGTGTCCCGCGACCCAGACACCGCCGCGATTCCAATGCGCGGGCACCCAGACGCGCGCCGGCGCCACCGCGACGACCCGCGCACGCGGCGGGGCGACGACGCAGCCGCCAAGGCCGAGGCACCCGACGGCGACGGCAGCCAACAACAATGTTGCGATTCGACGTTGCATGGCGCTTGCCTCCTTGATGGACTTGCAATGACAACGCCTGCCGTGATCGTGGCGTTGACGCGCGCGCCGGCGCTGCAAGGCTGGCGTTCAGGATTGCGCCGCAACGCTCGAACGTGGCACGACGCCGTCGACCGACAGCGCTCTCTATGGCAAATTCCGGCATCTGCTTGTACGGTGTGCGATTGCGCGCTCCCGTTTAGGGTCGGTCAACCATTGCCTTGATAGGGTCGCCATCGTTCCCCCAACGCGAAACAGGAGTACACAATGAGCAAGTCACTGGGTCGGTCGGCGCTGCTGTCGACAGCTGTCGCCATCTCGGCACTGGCGTTCGCCGCGGCAGGTGTCGCAGCGCCACCACCCCCACCGGCGCCGCCGCACCAAGCCGCAGCGCCACAAGCTCAGCAGCACGTACGGCCACGCAGCATCCTGGACCAGC
>DASSRT010000257.1:0-3174 GCA_035701705.1 Rhodanobacteraceae bacterium | reverse complement strand
TATCATTACGCCGGTGTACTTGTCGCTGCGCGAGCGGCTGGACGCCGACAGCCAAGAACTGCGACAGGCACTGGGAGACCTTGCATCCTACCTCACGCGCCGCGCCGTATGCGGGATGACCACCAAGGGCTACAACCGCTTTTTCATGCGCTTGGTGCAGGCGGTTACTGCCGCGCCTGCCGCGCCGCACACTGCGTTGAGGACGGTGTTGCTGGCAGCTACTGCGGACAGTGAGCTGTGGCCAAGTGATGAAGCATTCAAAGCCAGTTGGCTGCATCGTCGCCCTTACATGGAGATGAAGCCGGCAAGGGTCTGCGGCATCTTGCGTGCGCTCGAATACGCCGCGCGCGGGCCGAAGCAGGGTAGTAACCACGTGCCCATCCAATCTGCGCTCACGGTCGAGCATGTCATGCCGCAAAGCTGGCGAACGGAAGCGAGTTACCACGCGGATCGCCTAGACGAATTGCAGGGCATTGCCCGCGACTTGACCATCCACGAGTTCGGCAATCTCACGCTGCTGACGCAGCCGCTCAACAGCTCAATCAGCAACGGGCCGTTCCTTGATCGTGTGAACGAGGCTGGGCAAAGAGTGGATGGCAAGCGTTCGAAGTTGGGCCAGAGCGCGTTGCTGATGAACACCTATTTCAACCGGCAAAGTCTGGAGAAGTGGGATGAAGACGCCATCACGGCGCGTGCCGGCGCCTTGTTCGACGCGGCCGTACTGGTGTGGGGGCGGCCGACATCCACCTTCGCGACGCCAGACGCGGTGTTGCGCAAGCTTTCGGGAAGCGATGCGATGCAGGTCGGTGGATCATCTGCCGAAGTAGAGGGTGCCAGCAGCGAATGAGGACGCCGCAGACTTGGCAACGACGCATCTGAGGTGAGGGTCACCTGACTCAGAATATTTCGTTTATTTCGTATATTGCGATTATTTCGTTTATGAGGTAGACTTTGTTCCCCAAGAGAAGACTTGGAGAGGATGAAGCTGCCATGTCTGCCCTATTGAACGAACGACTCGTCTCGCCCCCGACTACTCCCGAAGAATCGAAGCTGGCGCGCGATAGTAGCCGGCTGTTGGCGGCGTGCATCGGCCGTGGCCCGACTGCGCGCTTGCGGGTGATTGACGGTGATGGCGAAATCGAAGTGCCGGTAGTCGCTCTGCGGATGTTGGTCGACATCTTGAACAACATGGCGGCCGGCAACGCCGTGAGCTTGGTGCCGATCCATGCCGAGTTGACCACCCAGCAAACGGCTGACTTTCTCAACGTGTCGCGCCCGTATGTCGTCGGCCTGCTGGAACATGGCGACTTGCCTCACCACATGGTGGGTACGCACCGCCGCGTGTATTTCCGCGACCTCATGGCCTACAAGAACGCACAGCTCGCCAAGAGCAAGGCGCAACTGACCGAGTTGGCCCGCGAAGCTCAGGAACAGGGCTTCTACTGATGTCGAACTTTGTCGCGGTGTACGACGCATGTGTGCTGTACCCAGCACCATTGCGCGACTTGCTGATGCACCTTGCCGTAAGCGACTTATTTCGCGCACGCTGGACGGCGCGCATACACGATGAGTGGATGCGCAACCTGTTGGCCAATCGTCCCGACCTGACGCGTGAGCAACTGGAACGCACGCGCGACCTGATGAATGCCAGCGTGCCGGATTGCTTGGTAGCAGGATATGAAGCCCTTGAAGCGGAACTGATGCTGCCCGACGCGGATGACCGTCATGTGCTGGCTGCTGCAATCCTGTGCCAGGCCGGCACCATCGTGACCTTCAACCTCAAAGACTTCCCGGCGGAAACGCTGGCTCCACTCGGCATCACCGCCCAGCACCCGGACGAGTTCATCGAGCACGCTTTCGGAATCAACCCGGCGGCGGTCATTGCCGCAGTGCGTGACCATCGGGCGTCGCTGACGCATTCGCCCAAGACCGCCGACGAGTTGCTGGATGGATACCTGAAACAGGGGCTGGTGACGACCGTGAGTTTGTTGCGGCCGTACATCGCGCAACTCTGATCCGCACGCGTGGATCGCAAAATTTGTCTCTGCTGCGTTCGTGAGTGCCTAGCTTGCGGGCAGATGGCGAACACTGTGTGAGCGGTAGAGGTTGCTCATGTTGATCGCTGTTTATCGCGCGCCGCACAGACAGACAAATCAAGCGGTTTAGGCAATCTGTAGGCAACGGGTACAAAAACGCCACCGCAAGGGTGGCCTAAATGTTTGATTCTATTGGTGGGCGGTACAGGGATCGAACCTGTGACACCTGCCGTGTGAAGGCAGTGCTCTACCGCTGAGCTAACCGCCCACGCGAACCGGAAAGTGTACGGGCGACCCGCGGCGCGGTCAATCAGTGAATGCGCGGTTGCTACAATTCGCCGATTCCCCGCCCATTCCGGACCTCGCCATCATGGAACACATCCTGCACGCGCTCGCCAGTTATCAGCTCACGCCGTGGAAGGTCGTGGGCTATCTCGGCATGGTGATGTTCACCAGCCGCTGGTTCGTGCAGTTGTATGCAACGCGCAAACACAAGCGCGTGGTGATGCCGCTGTCGTTCTGGGTGTTGTCGGTGTGCGGCAGCGTGCTGTTGCTGGCGTATTTCATCGTCGGCAAGAACGATTCGGTGGGCATCCTTTCCAACCTGTTCCCGGTCTTCGTGTCGGTGTACAACCTGGCGATGCACCTGCGCCACCACCGCAACAGCACGACCGGAGATGCCACGGCGTAGCGGATTTCCGGCGAAGGGTGCAATCGTCGGGCGGGTGGGTTACGATCCGGCGCGGCCATGTCCTCCATGGTCGAGGGGTTTCAGCAAGCAAGCGGTTCAGAACGTTCAAGTTGCGGCAGGCGCCCGCGCCCGCTGCCGACACGGGCTACGCCAGCCCTACCACGTGAACAGGAGTCAACATGAACGCGCAACTCGCTCCAAGGGATTCAACGTTGTCGCTGGGCGATTGGCTGATCACGCTGATCGTGCTTTGCATTCCGATTGTCGGGCTCATCATGGTTTTCGTCTGGGGATTTTCCAGCGGGACCAACATCAACAAGCAGAACTTCTGCCGGGCGGCCTTGATCCTGTGGCTGATCCTGATCGTCCTTTACATCGTGTTCTTCGCCGTGTTCGGGGCCGCGCTGTTCTCGGCCGCACACAGCATGAGTGGCGCAACGATGTAGC
>DASSRT010000256.1:0-14856 GCA_035701705.1 Rhodanobacteraceae bacterium | reverse complement strand
GCCGTCCGCTCGCCGTGTTCGAGGGGCCCCGTTGGCGCGCTTCCTGCGCGCAGTCGCAACGAAGCAGGGTGTTCCGTCTCGCTTCGAAGTAGGCCATGGATGGCCGACAGCGAAGCAGAGTTCTACCGCGCCCTTGCATGCTGCCGCGGCGCGCAGCCGAATGGCGGAGCAAGGGCCGCATGTTCGAGGCCATGGATGGCCGAGTTCGGCCCGGCCGCCATTCGGCGAGCACCAAGGGCAGTTTCGGCAACACGACGTTGCCGAAACCGGCATGCCGGGCGCAATGGTTTTGGCTACTTTTGCCGAAACAAAAGTAGCTCGCTGGCCGCAGGCCAGCGAAACCACGTCGGCGACACTTTATTGCACAGGTGCCCCGCGCAGCGGGTCAATACAACAAGCGCGTGCGCACGGTGCCGGGAATCGCCGCCAGTTGCCCACGCAGCGTTTCCGACTGCGCGTCGGTGGCGTCCACGTCGATCACCACGTAACCCAGGTCGCCCGCGGTCTGCAGGTGCTGGCCGTTGATGTTGACGCCGACCTGCGAAAACACGTCGTTGATGCGCGAGAGCACGCCCGGCACGTTGCGATGGATGTGCAGCAGGCGGCTGCTGCCCGCGTGTTCGGGCAGCGACACTTCCGGGAAGTTGACCGCCGAAAGGGTGGAGCCGTTGTCGCTGTAGCGGACCAGCTTGGCGGCGACTTCGGTGCCGATGTTGAGTTGGGCTTCCTGGGTGCTGCCGCCGACGTGCGGAGTCAGGATCACGTTGTCGAATTCGCGCAAGGGCGATTCGAATTCCTCGTCGCGGCCCTTGGGCTCCTTCGGGAACACGTCCACCGCGGCGCCCGCGAGGTGCTGTGTGCGCAGGGCATCGGCAAGCGCGTCGATGTCGACCACGTTGCCGCGCGAGGCATTGATCAGCAGCGCGCCGCGGCGCATCGCGGCGATCTGCGCGCGGCCGATCATGCCCGCGGTCGCGGGGGTCTGCGGCACGTGCAGGGTGACGATGTCCGAGCGCGCCAGCAGATCGTCGAGGCCCTGCGCGGCGGCGGCATTGCCGAGCGTCAGCTTGGCCTCGATGTCATGGAACAGCACGTGCATGCCCAGCGATTCGGCCAGTACGCCCACCTGCGTGCCGATGTGGCCATAGCCGACGATGCCGAGCGTCTTGCCGCGCACCTCGTAGCTGCCTTCGGCGGACTTGGCCCAGCCACCGCGGTGGCACTCGGCGTTGCGCTCGGGAACGCGGCGCATCAGCAGCACGGCTTCCGCAATCACCAGCTCGGCGACGCTGCGGGTGTTGGAGTACGGCGCGTTGAAGACCGGCACTGCGCGATTGCGCGCGTCGTCGAGGTTGACCTGGTTGGTGCCGATGCAGAAACAGCCAACCGCGAGCAGGCGGCGGGCGTGGCCGAGGGCTTCGGCGTCCAGTTGCGTGCGCGAGCGCAGTCCGATGACGTGCGCGTCGGCGATCGCCTCGAAAAGTTGCGCGCGCGGCAGCGCCTTGTCGTGGCGCTCGACCCAGGTGTAACCCGCATCATGGAATACCTCGGCGGCACTCTGGTGGATGCCTTCCAGCAAAACGATCTTGATGTCCTTTTTGGGAAACGAGGTTTTCATGTCGTGCGGCGCTACGTCCGGCGGGCGGGAATGCTAGGCTACCCGGGATTCCATTCAGCGCGAAATACCCCGCATGGATATGCAGGAAACCAATCGCCGCACGCTGTACCCGGAAATCGAGCCGTTCGACACGGGGATGTTGTCCGTCTCCGGGCTGCACGCCCTGTACTACGAGCAGTGCGGCAACCCGCATGGCAAGCCCGTGGTGTTCCTGCACGGCGGGCCGGGCGCCGGCTGCAACGCCAAGTGCCGGCGCTTTTTCGATCCGAAGGTTTACCGGATCGTGCTGTTCGACCAGCGCGGTTGCGGTCGCTCGACGCCGCATGCCGAGTTGCGCGAGAACACGACCTGGGATCTCGTCGCCGACATCGAGCGACTGCGCGAGCACCTGCGCATCGAGCGTTGGCAGGTATTCGGTGGCTCATGGGGTTCGACCCTGGCGCTGGCTTACGCTGAAACCCACCCGGAGCGCGTGAAGGAACTGGTGCTGCGCGGCATCTTCATGCTGCGCGACCGCGAGCTGAAGTGGTTTTACCAGCGCGGCTGCGACATGCTGTACCCGGACGCCTGGGAAAAATACCTCGCCGCGATTCCCGAGGTTGAGCATGCTGATTTGATCGGCGCGTACCATCGGCGCCTGACTGCGAGCGATCCGGCGGTGCGGCTGGCGGCAGCGCAAGCGTGGTCGGTGTGGGAAGCCTCCACCAGCTTCCTGCTGCAAAACGAGGCGTATATCGCCGCAAGCGGCGGCGATGCATTCGCGCTGGCCTTCGCCGGTATCGAGAACCACTATTTCGTCAACCGCGGATTCTTCGAGCACGACGACCAGCTGCTGCGCAACGCCTCGCGCCTGCACGGCATCCCCGGCGTGATCGTGCAGGGACGGCATGACGTGGTATGCCCGATGCGCAGCGCCTGGGACCTGCATCGTGCATGGCCGCAGGCTGCGCTCGAGATCATCGCCGACGCGGGGCACTCGGCGTTCGAGCCCGGCATCACCGATGCGCTGGTGCGTGCAACGGATGGTTTTCGCGCAAGGGGCGCGTGAGCGGCCGCTCGACGCAAGCCACGCGCTGAAACAGAAACGCCCGGCCATGGCCGGGCGTTTCGTTCGACACACTGCAGGCGAGGATCAGCCCTTCAGGCAGCTGCTCATGAAGCTCTTGCGGGCCGCGCCCTTGAGAGCCTTGGTCTTGGCGTCGGCGTTGCAGGTCTTCATTTTTTCCTGCTGGCTGGTCCTGGCGGGCGCTGCCGCGGTCTTGCCATGCAGGCAGTCGCTCATGAACTTCTTGTGCGCGTCCCCCTTCATGCCCTTGGACTCGTGGCTGCAGGTGGCCATCTTCTGCTGCTGCGCAGACATGGTCTTGTGTTCGGTCTTTTGCGTGGTTGCAGCGCTGTCGGTAGCGAACGCCGGGGCGGCGGCGAGTGCGCCGAGGGACAAACCGAGTGCCAACATCGTGGTACGCATCCGCATGATCTTTCTCCTGGTTGAGGGCCCGGCGAGCGCCGGTGCCGGCACTATAGCTTTCGGGCAGAGGGAAAAACTGAACTGCGACCTGATGGCCGGTCGGCGGGCGCCGTTGTTCAGCCCGCACTGGGGGAGGCGTTACGGATTCGTGAAAATGCCGGCTGTGGCAGCCGGCATTTTCGATTGAACGCAGGGATCAAGGATCGGCGGTACTGACCAGCGCAAAAGCTCAGCTGTTGAAATCCCCTCTCCCTTCGGGAGAGGGTGCCCCGCAGGGGCGGGTGAGGTGCGCATACGCGTATTGCCATTGCCTCGCCAATCCATCCGCTATCGCAGTAGCCGAACCCTCATCCGGCGCTTCGCGCCACCTTCTCCCGGAGGGAGAAGGGAGATCCTGGCCCGATCCTGTGCAGCCTCGTCAAGCTGCTGCGCGTTTGGCTTCTTCCACCTGCTGGCGCGGACCCTTCAACAAGGCTTCGCGAATATGCGCAACCAGCAGGTCGCATTCGGCTTCGTTGATCGAGAAGTGCGGCGTGAAACGCAGCGAATTGGCGCCGCCGTGGATCACGTTGATGCCGCGCTCGCGCATGAATTCCTCGGTCGAACCCGCGCCGAAGCACTTGTACTGGGGCGCCAGTTCGCAGGAGAACAACAGGCCCGTGCCCTGGACCTTGGTGATCAGGCCGCCCAGCTCGTCCTTCAGCGCGTTCAGTTTTTGCAGCATCTGCACGCCACGCTGGCGGATGTTGGCGCGCAACTCGGGCGTGATGTCGGCCAGCACCGCGCAGGCGATATCCAGTGCGCGCGGGTTGCCGGTCATGGTGTTGCCGTAGATGCCCTTCTTGTAAAGGCCGGCAGCGCGCGTATTCACCGCCAGCACCGACAGCGGGTACTGCCCGCCGTTGAGCGCCTTGGAGTAGGTTTCCATGTCGGGCGCCGGCAGTTTTTCGAAGCCGGGGTAGTCGACGATCGAGAGCACGCCCTGCGCGCGCAGGCCGGCCTGGATCGAGTCGACCAGCAGCAACGAATCGTGCTTTGCGGTCAGTTCGCAGGCGGCGGCGTAGAACTCTGGCGTCACCGCGCGGCCGGGGTCGCCTTCGCCCATCACCGGTTCCAGGAACATGGCCTCGAAGAACCAGCCGTTCTTTTCCGCTTCGTCGAACGCGGCGCGGAGTGCGGCCACGTCGTACGGCGGAATCACCACTACCGAATGCTCGTCGCGGAAGCTGGCGAGGTTGGCCTGATAGGCCTTGCGGCTGGAATCGGAATACAGCGCCGGACGCTCGGTACGGCCGTGGAAGGCGCCCTTCACGACCAGCCGCTTGATGCTGCGGCCGGCGTATTTCGCGCCCGGGTCGGTCATCAGCTTGGCATTGACGTCGGCGATGCGCGCGGCCAGCGTCACCGATTCCGAACCGGAATTGAGGCACATGAATTTCTGGTACGGATGCTCGCCACGATGGTGGCCGATTTCGCGGCGCAGGGCCTCACTGAATGCGTGTTGCGCCAGCGACGGCGTCATCACGTTGGCCATGACCTGCGGTTTGGCCAGTGCCTGCATCACCGCCGGGGGGTTGTGGCCGAAGCCGAGCATGCCGTAGCCGCCGCAGTCATACAGCACGGCGCCCTTCAGGGTGACGATCCACGCGCCGCGCGCGGCGAGCGGGATGAACGGGCATACCGCGTCGTCCGGATAGAAGTTCACGAAGCCGGACTGGACGGCGTGCAACTGCGCGTCTTCGTCGAGGCCGAGCACTTCCGGATGCTGCGACTTCAATTGCACGAAGTTCGCATGGGCGTCGGCGATGGCCCCGGCCAGATCGGCATCCTGTGTGGCGAAACGCTCGATGGTGGTGTCGTCCAGGCCATGGGTGCGGACCGCGCCGCCTTGGGTGCGCAGCTCGCGCAGCATTTCGATGGATTGCATGGGACGCCTCCAGCTTGCGCGGCGCCCACGGGGTGCCGGTTGCAAGTCGCTAAATGGAAAGGAATTCAGGTGGTTATTCTAACAGGCGCCCGGGCTCGGCGTAACCCCGTGCCGCCCGCATGACGGCTGTCAGATGCAACCCGTGACGGTGCCGACTGACCGTCGCACCGCCGCCGCGGCATGCTGGCGTCGACTCGTGGAATCGCCGGGAAGCCGCATGCCAGCCTTGATCGCACACTCGCACTTCCACCACATCGTGCTGTATGTGGCGGTGGCCGTTTGCTACGGGCCCGAGTGGATCGGCACGTTCTTCCAGAACCCCGAACGTGGGGCCAAGGGCCGTGACCGGGGATCCTACGCGGTGCTGCTGACGATGATCTTCGTGGGCGTCTTCCTGGCGTTCTTCGCGGCCTTCGGCGTGACGGTGGCAACGATCACCTGGCAGCAGCCCGTGGTGTTCTGGGCCGGTATCGTGTTGATGCTCGCAGGTACCGCCTTCCGCTGGTACGCGATCCGCAAATTGGGACGGTTTTTCACCCGCAGCGTCGCGACCCGCGCCGGGCAGTTCGTGGTCGACACCGGCCCGTACCGGTGGATCCGGCACCCTTCCTACAGTGGGGCCTTGCTGACCATGCTTGGGCTGGGCCTGGCGCTGACCAATTGGCTGAGCGTGCTGCTGGTGCTGGTCGCAAGCCTGATCGGTTACGTTTGGCGCGTGCACGTCGAGGAACAGGCCTTGTGCGCCGACCTCGGCCAGCCGTATCGCGACTACATGCAGCGCACCAAGCGGTTCGTGCCGCGTATATGGTGAGACCGGCATGCGGACAAGCGCGTACCATGCCCCCATGAGGTGGCTCACTTGAAACTCACGATTGCCCCGGATTCGACGCTGCGCGAAGCGCTGTCGGAGTCGCGCGGTTGGTACGGGCGCATCAGTCACTGGGTGTGGCTGGTGTGGCTGGTGTGGTTGCTCGGCCCCGTGTTCTTCGTGCGCGACGGGACGTTTCCGCATTGGGAATTCGCGACCGCGGCGAGCGTGCCGGTGTTCCTGGTGTTGTACGTGGCGGCGCAGATCTGTTCGCGTCGATACCTGATGTGGTACGCACTCGCGGTCGCCGGTCTTTGCTTCGCGGTGACGCCGTACAACCCGTTCGCGCAGACTTACATCATCTATGCCTGCGCACTGGCGTCGGCCTGGAACAACCCACGCAAGTCCGCGGCGCTGGTGCTGGTGGTCGTGGCCGCGTACAGCGTGCAGTGGCTGGCACTGGGTTATCCGTGGGAGTCGATGCTCAACGCGTGGATCCTGTGCCCGATCATCGCCGGTTTGATCATCACCGAGCGCATCCAGCGTCATCATCGCGCCGAGTTGCGCTTGAGCCAGGACGAGGTGCGGCGCCTTGCCGCGCGCGCCGAGCGCGAGCGCATCGGCCGCGACCTGCACGACCTGCTCGGGCACACGCTTTCGTTGGTGGCGCTGAAATCGGAACTGGCCGGGCGGCTGATCGAACGCGATCCGGTGGCAGCGCGCCATGAAATCGACGAGGTTGCGCGGGTGGCCCGGGACGCGCTTGCGCAGGTGCGCAGCGCGGTGTCGGGCATCCGTGCCGCGGCGCTGGTCTCGGAACTCGCATCCGCACGGTTGCTGCTGGAAACCGCCGGCGTGCAGATGGAATACTGGACCGATGCCGACAAGCTGCCGAGCAACGCCGAAACCTGCCTTGCACTGGTGCTGCGCGAAGCGGTCACCAACATCCAGCGGCATGCGCGTGCCAATCGCGTCGAGGTGACCGTGATCGCCGGCAACGAACGTGTCGTGATGCGCATTCGCGACGATGGCCGTGGCGGCGTGAACGCCCGCGGCAACGGCCTCACCGGCATGCGCGAGCGCATCGCCGCGTGTGGCGGTGCGCTGGTCATCGAATCACCGCGCGGTCGCGGTACCGCCATCGAGGTGACGATGCCGCTGCCGGATGCGCCACGCAAGCGCGACGAACAGCAACCCGCTGCTGGCGTGGTGGTGCCGCTGGTCCGGCCCGCCGGGAGCCGCGCATGATGCGGGTGCTGCTGGCTGAGGATCAGGCGATGGTGCGCGGCGCATTGGCGGCGCTGCTGGCGCTGGAACCCGACATCGAGGTGCTGGGTTCGGCCGCCGATGGCGAAGCCGCGTGGCGCGAGGTCGAGCGCCTGAAGCCAGACATCCTCATTTCCGACATCGAGATGCCGGGCCTGACCGGGTTGGAATTGGCACAGCGGATCCAGCGCCACGAGCTGCCGGTGAAAGTCGTGATCGTGACGACCTTTGCCCGCTCGGGTTACCTGCGTCGCGCGTTGGACGCGGGGGTTTCGGGTTACCTCCTGAAAGACTCGCCGGCGGAAAAACTCGCCGACAGCTTGCGCATGGTGCACCGCGGCGGGCGCGCGATCGACCCTGAGCTCGCGCTGGAAGCGTGGACCGAAGCGGATCCGTTGAACGATCGCGAGCGCCAGGTGCTGCGGCTCGCAGGCGAGGGCAAGAGCGCAGGCGACATTGCGGCGATGTTCAACCTCTCGCACGGCACCGTGCGCAATTATCTGTCCGAAGCCATCGGCAAGCTGGGCGTGGCCAATCGCATCGAGGCGTATCGATTGGCGCGGCAGAAGGGTTGGCTGTAGGGCGCCAGCGTTCAACCCCTGTTTTCGTCACCCCGGCGCAGGCCGGGGGCCATTTGGTCTTGACGACCTTCAAGCACGTTCAAGCTGGATTCCGGCTTTCGCCGGAATGACGAGCTTGGGAAGCATTGCCCGGAGCGCATTGCGCGACTGCTGCAGGCGTTTCGGCGTTCGTTCGTGGTTCTTCCTCGCGAGTAGGAGCGCGCCATGCGCGCGAACGGTGCTCGCAACCCGGGTGCATTGCGCAGGGGTCGCCGGCAGGGCCGGCTCCTACAATGGCAGCCGGGTGCGAAAATGCGCTCAGCCCAATTCGCAATGGAACCTTGCCCGTCATGAAAGCCTCGATCGTGATGCTCGCCTCATTGGCCTTGTGTGTTGCCGCAGCGCCTGCCGCCGTCGATGCTCCCATTGCAGGCTTTCCACCCGCGCTGCAACCCGCCGACCTGGTGTTGCGCGACGCGAACATCGTGACGCTGGATCCGCTGCAGCCACACACACAGGCGCTGGCGATCCGCAACGGCAGGATCCAGGCATTGGGGAGTGACGACGCCATCGCGCGTTACGTCGGCAAGCAGACCCGCGTGCTCGACCTGCACGGCGCCTTCGTGACGCCGGGCTTCATCGAAGGCCACGGCCACCTGTTGCAGACCGGTGAGTCGCTGATGCAGGTGAATGTCGGAGCGGCCGCGAACTGGGATGCGATCGTCGCCGAGGTGAAGACCGCGGTCGCCAAGGCCAAGCCCGGCCAGTGGATCGTGGGGCAGGGCTGGCAGCAAACCAAATGGAACAAGGTGCCGCAGCCGAACGTCGGTGGCCTGCCGCTGCCGGCGTCGCTCGATGCGGTGTCGCCGGACAATCCGGTGATCCTGTTGCACGCGAGCCGCCACGCCCTGTACGCCAACGCCGCGGCCCTCGCGGCTGCCGGCATCAACGACCAGACGCCCGATCCGGCCGGTGGCTCCATCGTTCGCGATGCGCACGGCCATGCGATCGGCATGCTGCGCGACACCGCGGCGGAACTGGTTTACACGGTTTACGAAAAACACCTCGCGACGCTGTCCGATGCGGCACGCGCGGCGCGCCGGGAACGTGCCCTGCAGCTCGCGGTGCAGAACGAAGTCAGCAAGGGCATCACCAGTTTCGTCGACATGGGCGAGGATTTCGCCACCATCGATTGGCTGAAGCAGCAGGCGGCGAAAGGTTTGCCTTTGCGGCTGTATGTCAACGTCGCGCGCGAGCCGGTGGCGGCGCTCGACCAACACCTCGCCGAATACCGCACCATCGGTTTCGCCGACAATCACTTCACGGTGCGCGGCGTCGGCGAGATCCTTTCCGATGGCGCACTCGGCACCCGCAGCGCGTGGTTCCTGCAGCCGTACAGTGATGCGCCGGGCGTCACCGGCAAGAACGTCACGCCGATGGCCGAGATCCGCCAGATCGCGGAGATTGCCGCGCGCGACGGCTTCCAGTTGTCGGTGCACGCGATCGGCGATCGCGCCAATCGCGAAGTGCTGGACGTCTACCAGCAGATTTTCGAGCAGGATCCCGCCGCGCACGCGCTGCGTTGGCGGATCGAGCACGCGCAGCACCTGGATCCAGCCGACCTGCCGCGTTTCGCGCAGCTTGGCGTGATCGCTTCGATGCAATCCATCCACGCCTGTTCGGATGCGCCGATGGTGGTGGCGCGCCTCGGCGAAACGCGCGCGGAGCAGGGCGCCTATGCATGGCACAAGCTGATCGAATCCGGCGCGATGGTACTGGACGGCACCGATACGCCGGTCGAGGACACCAATCCGATTCCGAATTTTTATTGCGGTGTCACCCGCGCCTACCGACACGGGCAGACCTTCTTTCCGGCCGAGGCCAAGACGCGTCTGCAGGAACTGAAGTCCTACACCTGGAACAACGCCTATGCGCTGTTCGAGGACCATGAGCTCGGTTCGCTGGCTCCCGGCAAGCTGGCCGATCTCGATGTGTTCTCGGGCGATCTCCTGACGATGCCGGCCGACGACATCCTGCGCACCCGCGTGCTCTACACCGTCGTCGGCGGCAAGGTCGTGTATGCGCGCTCGGGTGCGGGCGACTGGCGTTCCGGCCAGCAATTCAAGGCGATGCCGGAGTTCAACCACGCCGAATGAATGCGGCGGTTGCGCAAGGTCGCACCGCGAAGTGCAATCGCGTCGATAATGGTGGGCTGGTGGGGGATCCCGCGTGCCCGAGTCCGCTTGTTTGAAGAAATCCGATTTCCATTACGACCTGCCGCCGGCCTTGATCGCGCAGCAACCGCTGCCCGAGCGCAGCGCCAGCCGCCTGCTGCTGGTCGATGCGCCGCGGCAGTCGCTGGCCGATCACGCGTTCCGGGAGTTGCCCGACCTGCTGAAAGCAGGCGACTTGCTTGTGTTCAACGACACGCGGGTCTTGCCGGCGCGCCTGTTCGGACGCAAGCAAAGCGGCGGCGCGGTCGAAATCATGCTGGAGCGTGTCACCGGCAGCCACAGCGCCACGGCGATGCTGGGGGTGAGCAAGAAACCGCGCGAGGGTGACCTGATCGAGCTGGACGACGGCACGCCGGTGCGCGTGCTCGGGCGCGACGGGCAATTCTTCGACCTGAAATTCGAGTGCGCCGAGCCGCTGGAAAAGCTGTTGCTGCGGATTGGCCACATGCCGCTGCCGCCCTACATCACGCGCGCGGATGACGCGCGCGACAGCGAGCGCTACCAGACCGTGTACGCGCGGCAACCCGGCGCCGTGGCGGCGCCGACGGCGGGGCTGCATTTCGATGCGCCGTTGTTGGAGGCCCTGCGTGCGCGCGGCGTCGAGTTCGACTACGTCACCCTGCACGTCGGCGCCGGTACCTTCCAGCCGGTGCGCAGCGAAAAAATCGAAGACCACCCGATGCATCGCGAATGGCTGAACGTCGGTGCGGGACTGGTCGCGAGAATCCATCGCACTCGTGCCAAAGGCGGGCGCGTGATCGCGGTCGGCACCACCGTGGTGCGGGCGCTGGAGGCAGCAACGGGCGAGCATGGCGTGGAACCGTTCGCCGGGGAGACGCAGATCTTCATCTTCCCGGGCTACCGCATCACCAGCGTCGATGGCTTGATCACCAATTTCCACTTGCCGGAGTCGACGCTCATCATGCTGGTGTCGGCCTTCGCCGGGCGCGAGTTCGTGTTGTCGGCGTATCGGCACGCAGTCGCGCAGCAGTACCGCTTTTTCTCCTACGGCGATGCGATGCTGGTGTGGCCGGACGCTACCTGAGCCAAACTCTCCGCAGGATCGAACCGGGCAAGCATTTCTTCCCCCTTCCGCAGGAAGGGGGATCAAGGGGGATGGCTCTTTGCCATGCGGCAGCATCCCCCCGGCGCTGGTGCGCCGACCCCCTTCCGAAGGAAAGGGGTGAGAACATTGACGCCTCCATGGATTTCGACTGGACATGCAATTCGAAACGTTCGCCACCGATGGTCCCGCACGCCGCGGCCGCCTCACGCTTCCGCACGGCGTGATCGACACGCCAGCGTTCATGCCGGTCGGCACCTACGGCTCGGTGAAGGCAATGACGCCGCGCGACCTCGATGGCGTCGGCGCGCAGATCATCCTCGGCAACACCTTCCATCTTTGGTTGCGGCCCGGACTCGACGTGATCGGCGAGTTCGGCGGGCTGCACCGTTTCATCGGCTGGGACAAGCCCATCCTCACCGATTCAGGCGGCTTCCAGGTGTTCTCGCTGGCGCACGCGCGCAAGCTCACCGAGGACGGCGTCACCTTTGCCTCGCCGGTGGATGGGTCGCGGGTGTTCCTGTCGCCCGAGGAATCCATGCGCATCCAGAGCGTGCTCGATTCGGACATCGTGATGGCGTTCGACGAGTGCACGCCGTACACCGTCGACGGCAAGCCGGTCGATCGCGACACGGTGCGCGATTCGATGGAACTGTCGCTGCGCTGGGCCGCACGCTCGCGGCGCGCCTTCGACGAGCTCGGCCACCGCAACGCACTGTTCGGGATCGTGCAGGGCGGCGTGCACGACGACCTGCGGGTGCGTTCGGCCGAAGGACTGCTGGAAATCGGCTTCGATGGCTATGCCCTTGGCGGCCTCGCCGTGGGTGAGCCGGAAGCCGAACGCAATGCCACGCTGGACGCCTGCGTGCCGCGCCTGCCGGCCGATCGCCCGCGCTACCTGATGGGCGTCGGCCGTCCCGAGGACATCGTTGCCGCCGTGTGCCGCGGCATCGACTTGTTCGACTGCGTGATGCCGACCCGCAACGCGCGCAACGGCTTCCTGTTCACGCGCGAAGGCACCTTGCGCATCCGCAACGCAAAGTACGCGCGCGACACCCGGCCGATCGAGGACGGCTGCAGCTGCTACGCCTGCGCCAACGGATTCTCGCGCGCCTACCTGCGGCATCTGGATCGCTGCAACGAGATCCTCGGCTCGCAACTCGCGACCATCCACAATCTGCACCATTACCTCGACCTGATGCGCGAATTGCGCGAGGCCATCGCCGCGCGGGCACTGGATCGCTACGTCGCGGAGTTCCACGCTCGCCGCGGCTGACATCCCCCCGCGCCTGCGGCGCGACCCCCTTCCTGCGGAAGAGGGTGATCGAAGCGCCGGCTTTGGTTTGTCTTCCCCCTTCGCTCGCGAAGTGGGATCGAGGGGGGGCGCTTTTTCGGTTGGCGCGGCGCACCGCTTGCCTGCGGAAGAGGGTGATCGAAGCGCCGGCTTTGGGTTGTCTTCCCCCTTCGCTTGCGAAGGGGGATCGAGGGGATTTCTTCCGCTTGGCGCGGCGCACCGCTTGTCCTCCCCCTTCGCTCGCGAAGTGGGATCGAGGGGGCGCTTTTTCCTTGTCGCAACGGCGCAGGAGCAGTTGTGTCTTACACTGCTCCGATGCTCGACACCATCCCCACCCTCGATTGCGCCGGGCGCGCGCTGAAACTCGATCGGCCGCGCATCTGCGGCATCCTCAACCTCACCGACGATTCCTTTTCCGGTGACGGCTTGCGTGGAAATGTCGAAGCTGCGGTCGCGCAGGGCATCGCCATGGTCGAGGCGGGCGCCGACCTGCTGGACGTCGGGGCGGAGTCGACCCGGCCCGGTGCAGTATCGATCAATGCGGCAGCAGAGATTGCACGCGTGGCTCCGGTGATCGAAGCGCTCGCCCGGCGCGTCGACGTGCCGCTTTCCATCGACACCTCCAAGCCGGAAGTCATGCGCGCGGCGGTCGCGGCGGGCGCGGGCTTGATCAATGACGTGTACGCGTTGCGTCGCGAAGGTGCGCTGGATGCCGCGGCGGAGCTGAAGGTTCCGGTGTGCCTGATGCACATGCAGGGCGAGCCCGGCACGATGCAGGACGATCCGCACTATGACGACGTGGTGGGCGAAGTGCATCGCTTCCTCGCCGAGCGCATCTTCGCCTGCGAGATGGCGGGCATCGACAAACGTTGCGTACTGGTCGATCCCGGTTTCGGCTTCGGCAAGACGCTGGAGCACAACCTCGCGTTGTTGCGCGGGCTCGAACGCTTCCGTGACCTCGCTGCAGGCCTGTTCGTGGGTTTGTCCCGCAAGGTCATGATCGGCGCGTTGACAGGCCGCGCCGGTGGCCCGGAACGCGCGGCGGGCTCCGCTGCCGCGGCGCTGATCGCGGTGCAACGCGGAGCGCTGATCGTGCGCGTGCACGACGTCGCGCAAACCCGTGATGCACTGGTGGTGTGGCAGGCGGTGCACGCTGGCGACGTGCCCGCGAAGCGGGTCGAGCAGCCATTCGGGTCGCAACGCTTCGGCGACGATTGACGGCCCGGGATGATCCCGGCAGCAGCGGACGATCTCCTTGATCCGCTGCTACCCGTTATCCTTGGCGCCTGATTTTCGCGCTGCCCGTACATGACCAAGTCCGAAGCCCAAACCCGGAGTCCCCGGCCCCACAAACGGTATTTCGGCACCGACGGCATCCGTGGCCATGTCGGCGCGTGGCCGATCACCGCCGAGTTCATGCTGAAATTGGGCCGCGCAGCGGGCGTGGTGCTGGGCAACGGAAAGCGGCCATTGGTGTTGATCGGCAAGGACACGCGCGTGTCCGGTTACATGTTCGAATCCGCGCTCGAGGCCGGACTGGTGGCCGCGGGTGCGGACGTCGGCCTGCTGGGGCCGATCCCGACGCCGGCGGTCGCGCAGTTGACGCGGAAACTCGGCGCCAGCGCCGGCATCGTGATCAGCGCTTCGCACAATCCGTACCAGGACAACGGCATCAAGTTCTTTTCCGCGGATGGCGAGAAGCTTGCCGACGAAGTGGAGTTCGCGATCGAGCGCGAGATCGACGCGCCATTCCTCACCGTCGCACCCGAGCGCCTCGGCAAGGCGCGCCGCATCGACGATGCGATCGACTGCTACGCGCGATTCTGCCTCGGCACCCTGGCCACTCCGCCGGACTTGTCCGGCATGCACATCGTGCTCGATTGCGCGCATGGCGCGACCTACAACGTGGCTCCCAAGGTGTTCGCGGCGCTGGGCGCGAAGGTCACGCGCATCGGTTGCGAGCCGGATGGTTTCAACATCAATCGTGAAGTCGGGTCGACCCATCCGGCGACCTTGCGCGGCGCGGTGCTCGAACAGGGCGCCGACCTCGGCATCGCCTTCGATGGCGATGGCGACCGCGTGCAGATGATCGACCGCAACGGCAAGCTCGCCGATGGCGATGACCTGCTGTACGTGATCGCGAACGACTGGCTGTCGGACGGTCGCCTGCGCGGGCCGGTGGTCGGCACGCTGATGAGCAACTTCGGGCTGGAGCTTGCCCTCACCGGCGCCGGCGCGCAGTTCCTGCGTGCCAACGTCGGTGACCGCTACGTGCTGCAGCAATTGAAGGAACACGGTGGTGTGCTCGGCGGCGAAACTTCCGGGCACATCCTGTGCCTCGATCGCGCCAGCACCGGCGACGGCATCGTGTCGGCGCTGGCGGTGCTGGACGCGTTGGTGCGCGCCGGCAAGGATCTGTCCGCGGCCTGCGCAAGTCTCAACAAATTGCCGCAGATCACCCGCAACGTCCGCGCGAAGGGCGCGCGCAGGGCTTTGGCGAGTGTCGCGGTGCAAGGCGTGCTGGCGGGCGTCCAGGATACGTTGCGCGGGCGCGGACGCGTGGTGCTGCGTGCGTCGGGCACCGAACCCCTGGTGCGCGTCACCATCGAAGGCGAAGA
>DASSRT010000255.1:0-3273 GCA_035701705.1 Rhodanobacteraceae bacterium | reverse complement strand
GGTGGCGATCTCGAAGGCGATGGATCGTGCGCGCCGCAACCTGGTGTCGGTGGATCTCAACAACGGCACCATCTGGTACGCCGTCAAGGCCAACCACGGTGCCGCGCGGGTGTTCATGCAGCCGGCTTCCGAGGGTACCGGCGTGATCGCCGGCGGCGCGATGCGCGCCGTGCTGGAAGTGGTCGGCGTGAAGAACGTGCTGGCCAAGGCAGTCGGCTCGCGCAACCCGATCAACCTCGTGCGTGCCACCATCAAGGGTCTGCAGTCCGTCGCGAGCCCCGCGTACATCGCGGCCAAGCGCGGCAAGAGGGTCGAGGAGCTGGGTCATGGCGGCTAAGAAATCCACCACCACCGGCACCGTCAAGGTGCGTCTCGTGGGCGGCCTGCGCGGCGTGCAGTCGCGCCATCGCCTGAGCGTGAAGGCGCTGGGCCTGAACCGCACCGGTGACGTACGCGAATTGAAGGACAGCCCGCAGGTACGCGGCCTCATCAACACCGTGTATTACCTGGTCCGGGTCGAGGAGTGACATCATGCGTTTGAATACGTTGAAGCCCGGCAAGGGCGCCCGCAAGGAACGCCGCCGCGTCGCGCGCGGCATCGGTTCGGGCTTGGGCAAGACCGCGGGCCGTGGCCACAAGGGCCAGCACGCACGCGCCGGCAATACCCATACCGTCGGCTTCGAAGGCGGCCAGATGCCGCTGCAGCGGCGCCTGCCCAAGGTCGGCTTCCGCTCGAAGCTGCAGGTCGAATCGCAGCAGGTGTTCCTGTACCAGCTCGCCGGCCTGAAGGCCGACACGATCGACGTTGCGGTGCTGCGCGAAGCCAAGCTGGTCGACGCCCGCGCCAAGCGCGTCAAGATCGTCAAGAAGGGCGAGATCGGTCGCGCCGTGAAGGTGTCGGGCCTGCTCGCCACCGCTGGCGCCAAGGCGGCGATCGAGGCCGCCGGCGGCAGCGTGGAATAAAAATCATGCAGGAGCGGGCCATGGCCCGCGATTGGTTGCGGGCATGGCCCGCTCCTGCACAGTTCGGATGAATCATCGAGACAGGTACTAGTGGCCGCTCCCAAATCCAACAATCCGTTGGCCCAGTTCGGCAAGATGACCGAGTTGCGTCAGCGCCTGCTGTTCGTGATCGGTGCGCTGATCGTCTACCGGTTGGGTTCGTTCATCCCGGTGCCCGGCGTCAATCCCGAAGCGATGACCCGGATGATCGAGCAGGGTGGCGGCCTGTTGAACATGTTCAACATGTTCTCGGGCGGCGCCTTGGCGCGCTACTCGGTGTTTGCGCTGGGCGTGATGCCGTACATCTCCGCATCCATCGTGGTGCAGATGATGGGTTCGGTGTTGCCGGCCTGGCAGCAGCTGAAGAAGGAAGGTCAAGCGGGCCAACGCCTGATGACCAAGTACACGCGCTGGGGCACCGTCGGCTTGTCGGCGGTGCAGGCGTTCATGATCGCGGCCGGCATGCAGAAGATGTCCAGTGGCCTGCAGGTCGTGTACGACCCCGGCTTCGGCTTCCTGTTCGCTTCGGTGATCGGCCTGACCGCGGGCAGCATGTTCCTGATGTGGCTCGGCGAACAGATGACCGAGCGCGGCATCGGCAACGGCATCTCCCTGATCATCTTCGCGGGCATCGTCGCCGGCTTGCCGCAGGCGCTGACGCAGACCACGACGATGCTCAGCACCGGCCAGTTGACGATGATCAAGGGCCTGGTCGTGGTGGTGGTGGTGGTGGCGGTGACGGTGTTCTGCGTGTTCATGGAGAGCGCCCAGCGGCGCATCACCGTGAATTACGCGCGCCGGCAGGGCGGGTCCAAGGCCTACATGAACCAGAGCTCGCACCTGCCGCTCAAGATCAACATGTCGGGCGTGATCCCGCCGATCTTCGCCTCGACGTTGATCCTGTTCCCGGCCACCGCGTCGTCGTGGTTCTCGAACGCCAGCCAGATCCATTGGCTGCAGCGCCTGACCACGGCACTGTCGCCGGGTGAGCCGCCGTACATGATCCTGTACGCGGGCATGATCATCATCTTCGCGTTTTTCTATACCGCAATCGTCTTCAATTCGCAGGAGACGGCGGACAACCTGAAGCGCTCGGGCGCCCTGATCCCGGGCATGCGCCCGGGCAAGGCCACCGCGCAGTACATCGACTCGGTGCTGACCCGCTTGACTGCGGCCGGCGCGATCTACCTCGCGGCGGTTTGCCTGATTCCCACCTTCATGCAGACCGAGTGGAACGTACCGTTCTATTTCGGCGGCACCTCGCTGCTGATCGTGGTGGTGGTGGCAATGGATTTCCGCGCGCAGATTTCGGCGCACATGGTTTCGCATCAATACGAGAGCTTGCTGAAGAAGGCCAATCTCAAGCGCTCCTGAGGCAGCAACGCGTTCGCGGCCAAGGGTTGCGGGACGCGGGACCGGCAACGGCGTGGGGAACCGCGCTGGGCCGGGCAATGGATTTCGGGGTTCGGGCGTCGGGTTCCAAAATGGCCCGCGTTCCCGCTATAATGAACAGTTTGCCGTACCGGCAACGATTTCGAGGTGGAGTACCCACAACATGGCACGTATCGCGGGCGTCAATCTGCCGGTCACCAAACACGTCTGGGTCGGACTGCAGAACATCTATGGCATCGGCCGCACCCGTTCGCGCAAGATCTGCGTGGCGGCGGGCGTCGATCCGGCTACCCAGGTCAAGTCGCTGTCCGAAGGCGAGGTCGAAAGCCTGCGCCGCGAAGTGGCGAAGTTCACGGTCGAGGGCGACCTGCGCCGTGAAGTCGGCATCAGCATCAAGCGCCTGATGGACCTCGGCACCTATCGTGGCTTGCGCCACCGTCGCGGCCTGCCGGCGCGCGGCCAGCGCACCCGCACCAACGCGCGCACCCGGAAAGGCCCGCGCCGCGCGATCAAGAAGTAATCCCGGGCGCCGCCGTGGCGCTGTTGCACTGATACATCCCAACCGGAATACCCATGGACAAACCAGCTGCCAAGTCGAAGAAGAAGACCAAGCGCGTCGTCACCGATGGCGTCGTGCACGTCCACGCTTCGTTCAACAACACCATCGTCACCATCACCGACCGCCAGGGCAATGCCTTGTCGTGGGCGACCGCCGGTGGCGCAGGCTTCCGCGGTTCGCGCAAGTCGACCCCGTTCGCGGCACAGGTTGCCGCCGAAAAGGCCGGTCGCGTGGCGCTGGACTACGGCGTCAAGTCGCTGGAAGTGCGCATCAAGGGCCCGGGCCCTGGCCGCGAATCCGCGGTGCGTTCCTTGAACTCG
>DASSRT010000254.1:0-8977 GCA_035701705.1 Rhodanobacteraceae bacterium | reverse complement strand
GTCGCATCACCTTGACGTTGCCGATGCATTCGAACGAGTAATCGGCGCCGCCTTTCGTCAACGAAACGAGATACGGAACCAGATCGCCTTCGACTTCATTGACGTTGACGAAGTGCGTCATGCCGAATCGCTCGGCGAGTGCCTTCCGCTTCGGGTTCAAGTCGACGCCCACGATCATCGCCGCGCCCGCGAGCCGCGCGCCCTGGATCACGTTCAATCCGATGCCGCCGAGGCCGAATACCACCACTTTCGATCCGGGTTCGACCTTCGCGCTGTTGATCACCGCGCCGATGCCGGTGGAAACGCCGCAGCCGATGTAGCAGACCTTGTCGAACGGCGCGTCCTCGCGGATCTTCGCGACCGCGATTTCGGGCAGCACCGTGTACTCGGCGAAGGTGGACGTGCCCATGTAGTGGTGGATCGGCTCGCCACCGATCGAAAAACGGCTGCTGCCATCCGGCATCACGCCCTTGCCTTGCGTTTCGCGAATCGCCTGGCAGAGATTCGTTTTGGGATTGAGGCAGTACTCGCAATGGCGGCATTCGGGCGTGTACAGCGGGATCACGTGGTCGCCCTTTTTCACCGACGTCACGCCCGCCCCGGTTTCGACCACGATGCCCGCGCCTTCGTGACCGAGGATCGCGGGAAACAAGCCTTCGGGATCGTCGCCCGACAGCGTGTAGGCGTCGGTGTGGCAGATGCCGGTGGCCTTCAGTTGCACCAGCACTTCGCCCGCGTGCGGACCTTCGAGGTCCACGGTTTCGATGCTGAGCGGCGCACCGGCCTTGTGCGCGACGGCGGCTTTGACTTTCATGCGCGGCTCCGTGCGATGGGGACCCGCAGTGTAACCTCTCGTCCGCGGGCCCATCCCCCCGGCGCTGCGCGCCGACCCCCTTCGTTCCGAAGGGGTATCGACTAGCGTGACTGCGCCATCCGCCCCCTTCGCTTGCGAAGGGGGTCGTGCGACCGTAGGGAGCGCGGGGGGGTGGCCTCGCTACGTTATCGCGCCGGTATGTTCACGGGTCGCGGAGAACCGCACGTCCGGCCAGCGTTCCTGCGCCAGCTGCAGGTTCACGCGGGTCGGCGCGAGGTACACCAGTTGTTCGGCGGCGTCGACGGCAAGGTGCATGGCGTTGCGTTCGCGGAACTCGGCCAGTTTTTTCGCATCCTCGCCATGCACCCAGCGCGCAATGACCACGCCGACGTTCTCGAAGGCGCAGTCGACGTTGTATTCGTCCTTCAGGCGATAGGCGGCGACGTCGAACTGCAACACGCCGACCGCGCCGAGGATCAGATCGTTCGACATCAGCGGCCGGAAGAATTGGGTGGCGCCTTCCTCGGACAATTGCGCGAGGCCCGCGCGCAGCGCCTTCATCTTCAGCGGATCGCGCAGTTGCGCACGACGGAACAATTCCGGCGCGAAGTTGGGGATGCCGGTGAAGGTGATCTCCTCGCCCTCGCTGAAACTTTCGCCGATCGAGATGGTGCCGTGGTTGTGCAGGCCGATCACGTCGCCGGGATACGCGGTATCGGCAAGCTCGCGCTCGCTGGCCATGAAGGTCAGCGCATTGGCGAGTTTCACTTCCTTGCCGGTGCGCACCTGCAAGGCCTTCATGTTGGGCGAGTAACTGCCCGAGCAGATGCGCAGGAAGGCCACGCGGTCGCGGTGCATGGGATCCATGTTGGCCTGGATCTTGAAGACGAAGCCGGAAAATTTCTGTTCGGCCGGCGCGACTTCACGCGTCGTGGTGCTGCGCGGCTGCGGCGAAGGCGCGTGAGCGACGAAGAAATCCAGCAGCGGTTGCACGCCGAAATTGTTGATGCCGGAACCGAAGAACACCGGGGTTTGTTCACCGGCAAGGTATTTGTCGACATCGAACGGATGCGACGCACCTTGCACCAGTTCCAGCTCCTCGCGCAGTTCCGCGAGCGCTTCGGCGCCGATGCGTTCCACCAGTTGCGGATCGTCGAGGCCTTTCAGGATGGTCGAATCCTGGCGCGTGAAGTTGCGCCCGCTCTCGTACAGGTGCACTTCGTCGTCGATGAGGTGATACACGCCCTTCAGGCGCTTGCCCATGCCGATCGGCCAGGTCACCGGCGCGCACTGGATTTTCAAGACGCTTTCGACTTCATCCAGCAGCTCGATCGGCGAGCGGCCTTCGCGATCGAGCTTGTTGATGAAGGTCATGATCGGGGTGGTGCGCAGCCGGCACACCTCCATCAGCTTGATGGTGCGCTCCTCGACGCCCTTGGCGCAATCGATCACCATCAGCGCGGAATCGACCGCGGTCAGCACCCGGTAGGTGTCTTCGGAAAAATCCGCGTGGCCGGGCGTGTCCAGCAGGTTGACGATGCGGCCGTCGTAGGGGAACTGCATCACCGACGAGGTGACGGAAATCCCGCGCTCCTTTTCCATCGCCATCCAGTCGGACGTCGCGTGCCGCGCGGACTTGCGCGACTTCACCGCGCCCGCCATCTGGATCGCGCCGCCGAACAGCAGCAGCTTCTCGGTCAGCGTGGTCTTGCCGGCGTCGGGGTGCGAGATGATCGCGAAGGTGCGGCGGCGGTCGGTTTCGGACTGGTGCGACATGAGCTTGCGTCGGATCGCAAACCCGCAATTGTAGCGGATAGGGCCGATTGGCCCGGAAAGTACCGCTGCGTAGCGGTATGGCTTGAAGTTCTGATTGCTTGAACGCTGAAACCCAATTTTTCAGCGAGCCGCACTGCCTGCCATGTTATTGTTTGCATCATGCCTCCCGCAGCATTCCGACCAATGAAGTACTTGGGTGGTTGTGTCCACGAAGGCGATTGCCTCGATGTCATGCGGCAGCTTGGCGATGCGTCTGTAGACATGATCTTGTGCGATCTGCCCTACGGTACGACGCAGAACAAATGGGATAGCGTGATCCCGCTGGACAAGTTGTGGGCTGAGTATCAACGCATCATCAAGCCCAAAGGGGTCATTGCACTTTCTTCACAGGGCATCTTCACGGCCAAACTGATCCTGAGTCGCGAGAACTGGTTTCGCTACAAGTTTGTCTGGGTCAAGAGCAAGCCCACGAATTTCCTCAACGCGCGACGCCAGCCACTGCGCCAGCACGAGGACATCTGCATCTTCTACGGAAGCCAGCCTGACTACCGGCCCGTCATGTCGCCGGGCGAACCGTATGACAAAGGCGTGCGCAAGGCGCAATTCACGGGTAGCTACGGGGACTTTCGCCCGGTGCAGGTCAAGAGCGGAGGCGAGCGTTTCCCGACAGACACGATTTACTGCAAGACGGCCGAGAGTGAGGTGGGCGGGCGCGTATGGCATCCGACCCAGAAGCCGGTTGCGCTGGGCCGATATCTGATTCGCATGTTCACCGCTCCAGGCGATGTGGTGCTGGACAACGCCTTCGGTAGCGGCAGCTTCTTGGTAGCGGCTGCGCTCGAAGGACGCAGGTTCATCGGCATCGAGAAGAACCGGGAAGTCCATCTCTTCAAGGAAAAGCGGGTGGATTACATCAAGGTGGCAAAAAAGCGGCTCGCCGAGGTGGAGGCGGCCATGAACAATGCTGAGCAAACCCTGTTCCCGGCAATCGAACCCACACTGGATGTGCGTCAGCCAAGCCGCCGAAGGATGGTCGACGCGGATGCAGTGGTAGGGTCAGAATCGGCGGTGACGTGAGATTTCCAGCGTCTGCAGCGCGGCGCACTCGGGTCGCTTGAACGTCTCAATTCCACTTCTGGATGGCCATTCGCATGGCGCACGCCAGACGCTGCAGCTGCGCGGCCAAGTACGGATTCGAATGTGACTTCTTGGCAAGATCCGAGTTCTTCGGGCGCCGCACACTGTCCCCGCGCAGGAAGATGATGTCTTCGACGGGCGCGTAGAGGGAATCCAGCAGCTGCCCGGCAGCATCGTGCCACTCTTTTTCTCCGAGCGCATCCCAGTCGGAAGCGACGAGGAAGCTGCAGCGCGAGTGGCTGGCAAGAATGCTGCGCGCCTTTGCCAAAACGTTTTCAAGGCGCGTTGCGTCTATGTACATCTTGCAGGCGACGACGCAGATCGGGATCAACTCATCTGCGAAAGATGCGCGGGAATCATCTGTGCCCGTGACGACGATGTTTCGCTTGATTCCGATGATCACGTCATCTCGATCGCGTCGAAGGGTCAACGGAACGTCTTTGGGAATGCTCCCGCGCCGAAACTGAAAAGACAGCCCCGTGATGACTCCAGTTCCGGTTGGAATCTTCTCGACAACAAGGTCGTGCTTGGATCCACTGGCGTCTGCGACGACCGTAGCGAGCTGAATGACGATGGCCTCCAGTGCTGTTCCGCGGAGATATGAGAATCCGGAGTCGCCCTTGAATCGCTTTCTCCAGAACGGAAGGCTGCCGTCGAGTGTTTGTGAAAGATCCAGACCCGCCGTGATGACGTCAGCCTCGCTTTTCGTTGCCGCAAGTCGTTCTGCGGCCGAATGCAGTTCACGAAACTGCTTCGGGGAACGCGCAGCAAGCGGAAACCTTTCTCTCAGGTAAGGGAGCAGCGGGTCATTGTTCATGGTATGGCGGGTGCTTCCATCTTGTCCTGTTCAATGGTTGCATTTGCGCCGCCCGCTGGCAATCGCCCAACGAACTATCAATCCTGGCTTCTATCCCTCGCTGTGGCACGGGTTCTTTCCCGTGAGTAAGGTCAGCAGGCGGTTCCTGCAATCCAGCAAGGCCGCAATGGCGCCCGCGCCCAGCAACGTGCGGGAAGCGTGTGTCGCAGCGTGGCATCTCCGGTCCGCGAGGCGCGTTTGCGCGATCGTGTGAACGCGATGCGCTGCAGCGCCGGGTCGACAATCCGCCTCAGTGATCCCGTTGCTCCGTGCCGTATTCGTCATGCCGGCGCCACCACGTGTACGGTTCGCCCTGCGGCCAGCCTTCCGGCGAGTTTTCCCAGGTTTCCTGGCGGCCGTACGGTGTCAGGTCGAGCAGCGTCCACACGGTGCCGACTGCTTCGAGTCCGCGCGCGGTGGCAAAGTGCGTGCGGAAAACTTCGTCG
Source organism: Rhodanobacteraceae bacterium (assembly GCA_035701705.1). Lineage (GTDB taxonomy): Bacteria > Pseudomonadota > Gammaproteobacteria > Xanthomonadales > Rhodanobacteraceae > 66-474. Next base: position 3,948 of record DASSRT010000254.1, on the reverse strand, counting down.
CCGTCGCGCAGGAACACGCTCAGGCCGGGCGTCTCGCCCTGGTCGTTGGTCGCGCCCATGTCGCGGTTGAAGTCGCTGCCATCCGACGAGTACCACGGTCGTTCCCAACCCATGCGCTTGCGAAAACGCTCGATGTTCGCGAGCGGCGCGCGCGACACCAACGCGAGCGACGTGTCGCGCGCATGCAGATGGGACGGATGACCAAGGTTGTCGACGAACATCGAGCAGCCGGGGCAACCCGCATCGGGCCAGCCGTGCACGTCGGGCGCGAACATGAAGTGGTAGACCAGCAATTGGCGCCGGCCCTCGAACAGGTCACGCAGGTGAACCTTGCCGTGCGGGCCGTCGAACAGGTAATCCTTGTCGATGCGCAGCATCGGTTGGCGGCGGCGTTCGGCGGCCAGCGCATCGCGCGCATGGGTGGCCTGCTTTTCCAGCTCCAGCATCCGTTCCTGCGCGAGTTGCCATGCCTGTTGCGAAACGATCGGGGGCAACCGTTTCATGGCGGCGCTCCGGCTCATTGGGGACGATTGCAGTTGACCATCCAGTGCGCGCCGTAGCGATCGGTGAACATGCCGAAGCGCAACGCCCACGAGGTTTCGCCGATCGGCATCGTCACCTTGCCGCCCTGGCTCAAGCTTGCGAACAGACGCTCGGCTTCGCTGGCCGTGTCGACCGAAAGCGACACCGCGTTGCCATGGATGCCCGGGTACGCGTCGCCGTCGGGCGGCGTGCACCAGTCCGAACCCATCAGCACGGCGCCACCCACTTCAAGCCGGATGTGGGCGATCAGGTTGTTCGCTTCCGGCGGCAGGCTTGAGGGGCCCGGCATTTCGCCGAAGGTGACTTTCATCGAGATTTTCCCGCCGAGGCATTTGGCATAGAAGTCGAAGGCTTCCGCGGCTTGGTTGTCGAAAAACAGATAGCTGACGAGTTGCATGGTGGTTTCCTCGGTGATGTTTGCGGGATGTTCGCCTTGACGACGAACGAGGCGGCACACGATCGACAAACGCTCGCAATCCGCGTTCAGGCGGCTTCGACGAGCGCAGGGAAGGGCTCGTGCCACGCATCGAGTTGATCGAGGCGATCGTGCCAACGTCGCATGTGCGGAAATTCATCCAGCGGGATGGATGCACGCTCGGCGTAGGGCAGCAGCGAGGCGACCGCGAAATCGGCGATGGTGATGCCGTTGCCCACCAGCCAGCGGCGGTCGTGCAGGTGGTCGTCGAGGATCGAGGCGAGGCGGCGCCATTCCCGGGTGGCTCGCTTGACCTCGCCCGGATCGACGTCGCCGAGGCCAAAGCGCGGCTTGATGATGTATTCGAAATACAGGCTGGAACCGTTGCGATGGAAATGCGCCAGATCCCAGCTCAACCAGCGGACCACATCGATTTGGCGATCGTCCTGCGGCCACAGGTCGGAGTCGGCGCGCGCGGCCAGATGGCACATGATCGCGTTGGCCTCCCACACCGCGCGCGTGCCGTCGACCAGAGTTGGCACCTTGCCGTTGGGATTCAAGGCCAGATATTCGGGCTGCTTGTGCTCGCCGCGGCCGAGGTCGACGTGCACATATTCGACCGGCGATTGCAGGTATTTCGCAACCGCGCAGGCTTTGCGCGGGTTCACGGTGTCGAACCAGTACAGTTTCATCGTTTCTTCTCCTTGCGGATTGCGGATGCATCGTCCGGGAGTGCCAGCGTGCACGGACCGCCGGCGAGCTTGCGCAGGCTGTCGGCGGTTTGCTGGCCGATTTCGTCAATCAGCCGATGTTGGATCTTGCGCCATGTCGGCAGGGCGGATTTCAGCGCGCGAGTGCCCTGGGCCGTGATCGCCGCGATCCGTGATCGCGCGTCGTTGCGATCGGCCCGCACCGCCACCCAGCCATGTTGCTCGGCAATCGCGAGGTTGCGGGTCAGCGTGGTGCGGTCGGCGGACAACATCCCGGCGAGGTCGCCGATGGAGCGAGGTCCACCGAGATGCAGTGCGGACAGCAGGGTGAACTGCGTCGCGCGCAGGCCGTGCGCGCGCAAGGCCTGGTCGAATTCACGCGTGATCGCACGCGATGCGCGGCGTGCGGCCAGGCACAGGCAGCGGGTGGTCTCGAACAGTTCGGGGTCGGGCGGCATGCTGCATAGGTGTATATGCACCTAGATGGTTCGTCAAGTGCGTGAGGTGCGGGCGAAGGCGCGCTGCCGCCCCGGGGTGGCCGTGGCGGGCTTCATGCCAATCAGTAATATGGGCGTATAGACGTCTAAACGGCCATTGACATCTGGCCATGCGGCCGCTAACGTGCGCTCCATTGCTCATCGAGACCGGCTGAGGGACAGGCCCTTGGAAGCCGGGGCAACCCGCGAAGCCGCAAGGCTTCGCACGGTGCCAACTCCTGCGGAGGCATGCATCGCCGCCCGAAAGATGAGTCGCACCATCCCGCACGCGCGGGATGGCACGGCCACTCGTCGGTATCCGCAGGGCTCGAAGCCCGGATCCTGCAAGGAGTACCGCCGTGAGTCTTGCCATCGTTCCAGAAGCTGGTTGCGTGCGTGCGTCGGATCTCGAGTCCGCACCGGCGCTGGCCGCGCCCTTTACCTGCGTGCGTGGCGCGCGGCGGGTGCGTTTGTCGCCACGCTACGGCGAAGGTGCCGTCGAGGTCGAGGTCCGCTACCTGTGGACCGGCGCCCCGGGTGCGCCGACCGTGGTGGTTCAGGGCGGCATTTCGGCCGATCGCGATGTCTGTGCCACCCGCGAACGCCCCTTGCCCGGTTGGTGGAATAACCTGGTCGGACGTGGGCAGGCCGTCGATCTCGAACGTGTACGCGTACTCGCGATCGACTGGCTGGGTGCCGATGAGTTCGGCACCGCAGCAGTTTCCAGTGAAGACCAGGCCGATGCCCTGGCGGCGCTGCTGGATGCGCTCGGCATCGCGCACGTGGATGCCTTCGTCGGCGCGTCGTACGGAGCGATGGTGGGGCTGGCCTTCGCCGCCCGTCATCCCGACCGCGTTATGAAATTGGTCGCGCTGGCGGGCGCGCATCGCCCACATCCGCTGGCAACCGCGCAGCGCGCGGTGCAGCGCGGCATCGTTCGGCTGGGTCTCGACAACGATTGTGCGGACGCCGCGCTTTCGCTGGCGCGCCAGTTGGCACTGACGACCTATCGCGGCAGCGCGGAATTTGCGCACCGGTTTGCCGGCGGCGCGGAATACCGCGACGGCCGCTTCCGCCTGCCGGTCGAGGGCTGGCTGGAATACAACGGCCACCGGTTCGTCGGGAAATTCGACGCCGGCCGTTACCTCGCACTGTCGGAATCGATCGACCTGCACGACGTCGATCCGAAAGCCGTGCGCGTGCCGACGACCCTGATCGGCTTCGCCAGCGACCGGCTGGTGCCGCTCGCCGACCTGTGCGAGCTGCAACAGAAGCTCGGCGCGCCGGCCAGCCTCGAAGTGGTCGAAACGCCATTCGGCCACGACGGTTTCCTGAAAGAACCCGCACGCCTCGCGCCGCTGTTGCGCGAAGCCATTCCAGCCTTCGGAGCATGACATGACCAGCATCGCGTCCTGTACCCGCGCCGTGCGCGCCGGCATCGAATCGGACACCCAGCACGGCGCGGTGGTGCCGCCGCTGCACCTGTCGACGAACTATTCGTTCGAGGGTTTCAACCAGAAGCGCGCGTACGACTATTCGCGCAGCGGCAATCCCACCCGCGACCTGCTGGCAAGCGCGCTGGCGGACCTTGAGCGAGGCGCGGGCGCGGTGGTGACATCAAGCGGCATGGCCGCGGTCGCGCTGGTGCTGGAACTGGTGCCGGCCGGCGGTCGCGTACTGGCCGCGCACGATTGCTACGGCGGCACCTGGCGGTTGCTGGACGCATGGGCAAAGAAGGGCCGCTTCGAAATCGAATTCCGCGACCTCACGGATCCCGTCTCGCTGGCGGACGGTCTGGCGAAAA
>DASSRT010000253.1:0-11443 GCA_035701705.1 Rhodanobacteraceae bacterium | reverse complement strand
GAACATCAGGTTTTCGGCGTTCAACTTCGCGAAGGCCTGTTCGTCCTCGCGCTTGACGGCGGTCTGCACCGGCGTGGCCAGCGCCCGCTCGATCGTGTCGACCAGATCAGCCACCGGCAGATCAAAACCCGGCGCGAGCTTGACGTTGACGCGCGCGGTGCTGCGCTGCGCATGCGGCGTGGCCGCCATGCCGCGCTCGGAACCCAGCCAATCGTGCACCGCGTGCTGCGAGGGCAACACGCGCGCAAAATCCTCATCGAAGCGCTGCTGGTTCAGCTGCCGTGACAGCGCCGCGGAGGCCGGGCAGGTCGATGAATACTCCACTTCGCAGGCCAGCCGCACGCTGAAGCCGTCATCCAGCAGTTGCGCCTCGACGACGACCGGATACGCCTTCCAACCGGCGTTGTCGCTGACCAGGGCGCGGCGCTTCAGCAGCTGCCGGTATTCGATGCGCAGGCGCGCGCGCGTCGACAGGCCCTTGTGCGAGGCGACGAGCGTGCGCAGCAGCGCATGCAGGCCCGCCGGGGTCAAAGGTTGTTCGCCCAACGCCTGTTCCAGCGCCAGATACAGACGCGACATGTGGATGCCACGCGCGGCCGGATCGGCCAGATTCACCTGCACCGAAACGCGCGCCGGCACGCTGAGCGCACCACCTTGCCCGTCCGCGCAGCGCACCGGCAGGTCGATGCCATCCATGCCGACCCAATCCAGCGCGCCGGCCGCAGCGGGCTGCGCCGCGGTGGCGACATCCGGCAGGCTGGCAGTGTTGTGGTCAGGTCGTTGCATCGGGCTTCTCGACAAACGGTAGCTGGCGTGAAATGCGAGCGGCACGCCAGGTTTTCAATACGTCGCGCAAGCCGCTGCGTTGTTCGTGCAGGCCGCGCAGAGGATCAGGATTGCGCAAGGCCAGACGCAGCGATTGCTGCTCGCTGCGCAACTGGACACTGCGGAACAGGGTCAGCGGAGCGGGTATTTTAGCGGCATCCGCCAGTGCGCGCTGGAGCTCGACCACGTAATCACGCAGGGCCGACCGTCGCGCCGGGCTGTCCTGCAGCAACTCCTCACGCGTCAGGCCATGCCGCGCCAGCAGGTTCATGGGCACCGGTGAGCGTCCATGCCCCACCTCGCTGGCGAGCGCGCGCAGGTTGGCCACGAGGATGCCTGCCGCCCACACAGCCGCAGAACCGTCGCTCACCGCGCCGAGACCAAAGGCCACGCACGTCTCCTGTGCCGCGAATGCGGCCGCCAGCGGCGCAACCGCGGCGCGCTGGGTCGCGACATCCGCCGCAGGTGGCGCATCGATCGCCAACACCGCAGCCTCCACGCCCGCTGTCCAGAGCGGCAGCGGCACGGCGCGAATCCGCGCATCGGCGAACAGTCCCTGCGTCAGCGGATGGCGTGCTTCGCCCGCCACCGCGCGCTGCATTTCTTCGCGCCACCAGCCGAGTTTCGCCATCGCAACCTGCGGCTCGTTGATGTCGCGGATCGCGCGCAGCCATTCCTGCTGCAGCGCGGCGACACCACCAAAACGGATGCGCTCATCCGGGCGCAGGAACAGCCACGCAATCGCCCTTGCGTGACTGGCAGCGCGCCAGTGCGCGAGACATTCGTCGAACGTGTTTTCGCTCACGAGGGTTCAAGCCAGCCGGCAATCTGCGCGGCCGAATCGGCGATCGCGTCGGGTTGCCAGGCGTTCGGGTCGGCGCCATCCAGGTAGCCCCAGGCTGCCGCCACCGTGTACAGGCCGGCTGCACGGCCTGCGAGGATGTCGCGGGGATCATCGCCCACGTACGCGCAGTGAGCGGGAGCGACACCGGCCAGCTTGCAGGCATGCAGCACGGGCTCCGGCTCGGGCTTGCGCTGCGCCAGGGTATCGCCGCCGACGACGGCTGCCGCGCGCCGCGTGTAGCCCAGCTTTTCCATCACCAGCGCGACCAGCCCACCGGCCTTGTTGCTGACCACGCCCCACGCGATGCCGCGCGCTTCGAGTTGATCCAGCAGCGCATCGACGCCGGCGAAGGCGCGGGTGTTGGCCATGCCGGTGGCGACGTACAGATCGAGGAAACGCGGCAACAGCGCGTCGACCTTCGCTTCATCGTCGCCGAGCGCGCAACGCAACACCGCGCGGGCGCCGCGCGAAACCGACTCGCGCACGTGCTCGAAATCCGGGACGGCAATGCCCTGCTCGCGGCACAACGCAGCCAGCGCGTCGTGCATGTCGCGCGCGGAATCCACCAGGGTACCGTCGAGGTCGAAGAACACCCCGGCGAGTGGTTGCGGCAAGGGCTTCATGCAGCGGGCTTGCTGGCGGCGACCAGGTAATTGACCGCCGTGTGGCGCGTCAGCCAGGCCTTCCGGTTGAACGGGTTGTAGGCGATCCCCGAGACTTCGTCCAGCGCAAGTCCGGCGTGCCGCAGCAACGCGGCCAGTTCCGACGGCCGCAGGAACTGGCGATAGTCATGCGTGCCGCGCGGCAACAGGCGCGCGACGTATTCGGCACCGATGATCGCGGTGACGAAACTGGCAGGCGTGCGGTTGAGCGTCGACATGAACAACGTGCCGCCCGGCTTCAGCATCGCCGCGAGATCCGCCACCAGTGCCGCCGGATCGGGCACGTGCTCGATCAACTCCATGCAGCACACCGCGTCGAACGTCGCCGGCGCCGACGACGCAAGGTCGCGCGACCCGCACAGACGATAGTCAATGGCGAGCGGCGTGGCGAGCGACGCGTTGGTTTCGTGCAGGTGCAGCTTCGCGACCTCGATGACTTCCGGCGCAAGGTCGATCGCGGTGACGTCGGCGCCCGCCCTGGCCAGCGCCTCGCTGAGCAAGCCGCCACCACAGCCGACATCCGCGGCCCGCGCGCCACGCAAGGACACTCGCTCGGCGACGAAGCCGAGACGCACGGGGTTGAGGTCATGCAGCGGCCGCGACTCGCCATCCGGATCCCACCAGCGTGCGGCAAGCTTGCCGAAACGCGCAAGCTCCTCGGGATCGACGTTGTGTGCCGTATTGTTCACTCGGGCTCCGGCTCTTCAAAACTTTTGATCCGCGAAGTACGCGAAGGACGCAAAGAAAACCCAAAAGTCGTTTACCGACATCTGTCCCTTTCTGCCTTTGCATCTTCCGCGTTCTTCGCGTCCCTTGCGGACCATTCTGCTTTCAGCGCTTACCTGATCGCCGCGATCCGCTCGCGCCAGCGACGGGCCTTTTCCAGAAAGAAAACCCAAAAGTCGTTTACCGACATCTGTCTCTTTCTGCCTTTGCATCTTCCGCGTTCTTCGCGTCCTTTGCGGACCATTCTGCTTTCAGCGCTTACCTGATCGCCGCGATCCGCTCGCGCCAGCGACGGGCCTTTTCCAGCACGCCGCCGAGGTCGAAATCGACCAACTCGCCACCGGCGAGTTTGCGTGCACCATCGATCCACACATCGCTGACCTGGCGCCGCGACACGGCGTAGGCCAGATGCGACACCACATTGTAGAGCGGCAGGGTTTCGACTTCGTCCATGCGCACGGCGGTGAGGTCGGCGCGCTTGCCGGCCGCGATCGAACCAACCTTGTCGCCCAGGCCGATCGCGCGCGCGCCGTTCAAGGTCGCCGCGCGCAACGCAAAGTCGGCATCGAAGGCCGCGGCATCGCTGGCCACGCCCTTGGCCAACAGTGCCGCAGTGCGCAGCTCGCCGAACATGTCGAGGTCGTTGTTGGATGCGCAGCCATCGGTGCCAAGCGCGAGGTTCACGCCGGCACGCCGCAACTTTTCCGCCGGGCAGAATCCCGATGCGAGCTTGAGGTTCGATTCGGCGCAATGCACCACCGAGACGCCGGCACTCGCGCACAGCTCGATTTCCGAATCGCTCACTTGCGTCATGTGCACCGCGATCAGACGGTCGTTGACCAGCCCGAGTTTCTGCAGGCGCTGCAAGGGCCGCAGCCCGTGCTCGCGCTTGCTGTCCGCGACTTCCTGCGCGGTTTCCATCAGGTGCAGGTGCACCGGCAGATCGAGCTGGTCGGACAAGGTGCGGATGCGCTCGAACGATTCGTCGGCCACGGTATACGGAGCGTGCGGCGCGAACGCGGTGCCGATCAGCGCATCGCCGCGCCAGGCGTCATGCACCGCCAGCGCACGCTCGAAGTATTCGTCGCGGCTCGCAGCCCAGGCGGTCGGGAATTCCACGATCGGCAAACCGACGACCGCGCGAAAACCATGGGCCTTGTACGTCGCCACCTGAGTATCGGGGAAAAAATACAACTCATTGCAACAGGTCGTGCCACCACGCAGCATTTCGGCGATGGCAAGTTCCACGCCGTCGCGCACGAAGTCCGCGCCCATCACCTTGCCTTCCACCGGCCAGATGTGTTCCTGCAGCCACGTCATCAGCGGCAGGTCGTCGGCCAAGCCACGCAACAGCGTCATCGCGTTGTGGGTGTGGGCGTTGACGAGGCCCGGGATCAACGCGTGCCCGGTCAGTTCGACGCGCTCGCGCGGCGCGAATTTCGCCGCGGCGTCGGCGACGGGCAGCAACTCGACGATCGCGCCTTGGTCGACTGCGACGGCGTGGTTTTCCAGCACCACGCGCTCGGGCTCGACCGGCACGATCCAGCGCGCGGAGATGAGAAGGTCGATGGGTTGTGGCGATGCGTTGCGGGTCATTGCCACACCGGTTGTTGCGCTCTGGGGATCGGAGATGGGTGGTGGGGGCGCTCCGACCACGGCCGTTCCGGATATCGTGACGCCCGGGGAAACGCCCCCGCTACCCGTCCCCGACCCCCGCTCTTATTTCACCCGGCCAACATACTCGCCGGTGCGCGTATCCACGCGGATGACTTCATCCTGGTTCACGAACAGCGGCACGCGCACGGTGGCGCCGGTTTCGAGCTTGGCCGGCTTGCCGCCGCCACCCGAGGTATCACCGCGCACGCCGGGATCGGTTTCGGCGATCTTCAATTCCACGAAGTTCGGCGGCGCAACCGACAATGGCACGCCGTTCCAGAAAGTGACGATGCACTCTTCCTCGCCCTTCAGCCACTGCGCGGCATCGCCGACCGCATTCTTGTCGGCGGTGTGCTGCTCGTAGCTCGCCGGGTCCATGAAATGCCAGAACTCGCCATCGTTGTAGAGGTACTGCATGTCGGTGTCGACCACGTCGGCGCCTTCGACCGCGTCGGTCGCCTTCATGGTCTTTTCGGTGGTGCGGCCGTTCTTGAGGTTGCGGATCTTGATGCGCGTGAACGCCTGACCCTTGCCGGGCTTGATGAAATCCGCGCCGACGATCACGTAAGGATCGCCGTCGACGATGATCTTCAGACCGTTCTTGACATCATTGAGACCATAACTGGCCATGCTGCTGACTCCATAGATGCGGGATGCCGCCGGGTTCAATGGCCCGGATCCCGTTTGTGACCTAAAATGGGGGACTCACCGCGCCATCCCACCGGCGCAGGGCTTCCCATGATAACCGCAATCGAGCGCACAACCCAGCCAGGCGCACTCCCCGACTGGCGCCAATCCCTGCGCGACGCCGTCACCGATCCGCGCGAACTGCTGGCGCTGGTGGGTCTGCCGCAGTTGGCCGACCGCCTGCCGGACAACGACGCCGGTTTCGCGCTGAAGGTGCCGCGCGGTTTCGTCGCGCGCATGCGCGTGGGTGATCCGCACGATCCGCTGCTGCTGCAAGTGCTGCCGCAATTGGCAGAACTCGACGAAGCCCCGGATTTCAGCGACGACGCCGTGGGCGATCTGGACGCGGTCGCCGGGCGCGGTGTATTGCACAAATACGAAGGCCGAGCACTGCTGATCGCCGCGGGCAGTTGTGCCGTCAATTGCCGCTACTGTTTCCGCCGGCATTTCCCGTACGCCGAGGAACTCGCTGCCGCCCATGCCTGGCGCGAGGCACTGGCTTGCCTGGCCGCCGATCCCTCCATTCGGGAGGTGATTTTGTCCGGCGGCGACCCGTTGGTGCTCTCGACACAAAAGTTGACGGATTTCACATTTTGCCTCCGGGACCTCCCACAAATCATCCGCTTGCGCATCCATTCGCGCCTGCCGGTGGTGTTGCCCGAGCGCATCGACGACGCCCTTGTCACGTGGCTGGCCGACCTGCCCCTGCAACGGGTAATGGTGCTGCACGCGAACCACCCGGACGAGCTGGACGCCAGCGTTGGCGCGGCTTGCAGCCGTTTGCGCGACGCCGGCGTCACGCTGCTGAACCAATCGGTTTTGCTGCGCGGTGTCAATGACGATGCGTCGGTTTTGAGCGAACTTTCCGAGCGCCTCTTCGCCTTCGGCGTGCTGCCCTACTACCTGCACCAGCTCGACCGGGTACGCGGAACCGCCCACTTCGAGGTGCCGGATGAGCAGGCGCGCACACTTGTCGAAGCCCTGCGGGCCCGCCTTCCGGGGTATCTTGTACCAAGGCTGGTGCGCGAAGTGCCGGGCGAACGCTCCAAGCGCCCGTTGTAGAACCCGCTGGCGCGGGTGCGGGGGTTGGGGTACAAACGCCTATCCGGCAACACAAGCACAACCACCGGCCATCGAGCCGGCGTCGCTCGCGACGAGCCGGGTTGAAATATTCAAGGATTGTCATGCTGCCAGAACCGATCACCAAACTCATCATCGTCGACGACCAAGCCGAGGACGCGGAGCAGATGATCAGCGTGCTGCGCAACAGCGGCATTGCCTTGCGCCCGCAGCGCGTCGCAAGCGAGGAAGAACTGGCAGCAACGCTGGAATCGTTCACCCCCGACGTGGTGCTCGCCAATCCCGCCTGCCAGTCCGTATCGCTGGCCGCTGTGGCGCGTGCACTGGATGGCACCGGCAAGGACGTCGCGCTGCTGGCGCTCGCCGACCAACTCACCGACGACAAGGTGGCAAGCATCCTCAGCCTCGCCAGCGTCCGCGGCATCGCCATTCGCAACCGCCACGACCAGTTGCAAGCCGTGGTGCGACGCGAGCTGGATGCGCTGAACACGCGCCGCGGCGTGCGCAAGCTGGAAGCGGCGTTGCGCGAATCCGAGCGCCGCTGCGATTCGCTGCTGGATTCCTCGCGCGATCCGATCGCCTACATCCACGAAGGCACCCACGTGCGCGCCAACAACGCGTACCTCGAAATGTTCGGTTTCGAAAACTTCGAGGACGTCGAGGGGCTGACCATCCTCGATCTCGTCGCACCCCAGCACACGGCGGACTTCAAGGACCTGCTGAAGCGCCTCGCGCGTGGCGAAAAGCCGCCGCCGCGGCTCGACCTGACCGCGCAACGCGCGGACGGCAGCACCTTCGAGGCCGTGATGGAATTCGCGTCGGCCACCTACGAGGGCGAGCCCTGCCAGCAGGTCGTGTTCCGCTTGCCGGCCTCCAACCCGGACACCGAAGAAGAACTGAAGCGCCTGAAGACCCAGGACCCGCTCACCGGCCTCTCCAACCGCGCCTACTTCCTCGAACAGGTCGATGAGGCGGTCGCCGCCACCATCGGTGGCAAGCGCGACCAGGCCCTGTTGTTGCTGGAACCCGACAATTACCGTTCCGTGCTCGACACGGTCGGCATCACCGGCGCCGACGACGTGTTGCGCACCCTTGCGGGCACCATCAAACAGCGCCTGCGCAGCAGCGACAAGGCCGGACGCATCGGCGACCACACCTTCGGATTGCTGCTGTGCGGCTGTCCGCAGGCGGAAGTCCAGCAGATTGCCGAATCGCTGCGCACGAGCGTGGAAACGGCGATCATCGAAGCTGGCGGCAAGTCCACCAGCCTCACCATCAGCATCGGCGGCAGCCTGCTCGGCGAGAAGAACGCCAAGTCGCAAGTGCTGTTGTCGCAAGCCGACGACGCGCTGCGTACCGTCGCCAGCCAGGGCGGCAACCGCAGCGACATCCACGACCCCGGTGCCGCCGACAAGGCCGAGGCTGCCCGCGAGCAGCAGTGGCTCGACATGATCGACGCCGCCCTGAAGGAAAACGGATTCCTCCTGTACTTCCAGCCAATCGTGAGCCTGCAGGGCGATGACGGCGAATTCTTCGAAGTGTTGCTGCGCATGCGCGGCCCGACCGAGGAAATCCTGCCCGCGCACTTCATGCCGATCGCGGAACGCAACGACCGCCTGCTGGCAATCGACCGCTGGGTGATCGAGCACACCATCGCCGAACTCGGCAAGCACGCGCGGTCCAATGCGGGCAAGGCCGCGACAGCTTTTGTCAAGCTTTCGACGTTGACGCTGCACGACGAAACGCTGGCCGATTGGGTGGACGCACGGCTCGCTGCCGCGAACATCAAGGCCGCGCAGCTGGTGTTCGAAGTACCCGAGGCCAAGGTGATGACCTGCCTGAAACCCGCGCGCGACTTCGTCGAACGCTGGCGCAAGAGCGGCGGCACGTTCGGGCTGGAGCAATTCGGATCGGGCCTCAACTCCTTCCAGGCCCTGAAACACATCGACGCCGACTACCTGAAGATCGACCGCACGCTCACCACCGACCTTGCCCGCCACGCCGACAACGAGCTGAAGGTTCGCGAGCTCTGCTCGCAGGCGCACGCGGCCGGCAAGCACACCGTGGTCGAGTGGATCGAGGAAGCCTCCAGCATGCCGATCCTGTTTTCCGCCGGCGTCACCTTCGCGCAGGGCAACTTCCTGTGCCCGCCGTCACGCGAGATGCGTTACGTCACCTGAAGATCCACGTTCGGCATCCGGAAACCTTGCGGCCATCGCCGAAGCGGCGCAGCAGTCACGGACGATTGCACGCACTACGGCTCGAACTGTTCGTCCAGTATCCGCTGCGCGAGCGAATGCTCGGGATCGAACAGCATGGTGACGGATTGCTCGCGCGCTTCGCGCACCTGGATGTCCACCGCGCCGCGGACTTCGTGATAGTCGGCGGTGGCGCTGACCGGGCGATGCGCCGGTTCGAGCGTGCGCAGGCCGACGCGTGTCGCCGATGGCAGCAAGGCGCCGCGCCAGCGGCGCGGGCGGAACGGGCTGATCGGGGTCAGCGCCAGCACGTTGGCATCCAGCGGCAGGATCGGGCCATGCGCGGAAAAGTTGTAGGCCGTGGAACCGGCGGGCGTCGCCACCAGTACGCCGTCGCAAACGAGGTTGGGGAGCTTCACGTCACCGTTCAGGGACACTTCGATGTGCGCCGCCTGGTTGGTCTGGCGCAGCAGCGAAATCTCGTTGAAGGCCAGCGCGGTGGCTTCGCTGCCATCGGCGCGGGTGACGCGCATTTCCAGCGGATGCAGCACCGCCGGATGCGCGGCGGCGATGCGCGCGGGGAGACCGTCGGGCAGGTAGCGGTTCATCAAAAAACCCACCCGGCCGAGCTTCATCCCGTACACCGGCAAGCCCTGCCCCAATTGCGCGTGCAAGGTTCGCAACATGAAGCCGTCGCCGCCCAGCGCGACGACGACGTCGGCTTCCGCAGGCGGGACGGCGCCGTAGCGACCCTGCAATGCATCGCAGGCCGCACGCGCCTTGTCCGATGCGGAGGCAACGAACGCGAGCCGTGGATTGGCGGCGACGGGGCGAAGTGCGGTGGCCATGCCGCCAGTGTGCCGTGAATGCGCCAGATTGGAAACCGCCGGGAAGGACATCCCCCCGAGGTTGCCTGCTGACGCAAGCAACCTCGACCCCCTTCCTGCGGAAGAGGGTGAGCACAGCGGTGCCGCAGGTTGCTCAGTGCTCCATCAACCAGACTGCGCGATCTGCGCCAACCTCCGCAGGGCCACCGACGCGATCGGGTAGTCGACGTCGACGCCGCGGATTTCATCCAGCATGCCGCGGGTGAACTGCAGGGTCGGATCATCGCGATCCAGCCACGCGGCCACCGCACCATCGGCGCCCTGCTTGCCTTGTTCGGAGGCAAGGATCTGGCTGACCATCGCACGCTGCTGCACCGCCAGTTCGTCGCGCAAGGCCCCGCGCGCCTGCGCGTGCCAGCGGCTTTCCACCGGCAGCTTCTCGATCTGGCTGCGCAGGGATTCGATGTCCAGCGCCTCGCCCAGATCGAAGAACACCCGCGCCACATGCTCGACGGGCCGGCCGGAATCCTGCGAAGTCTCGATCACGTCCATCGCCACCTCCAGCACCGGAATCGTCGCCAGCCGTTGGGCCAATTCGTCCGGGAAACCAAGACCCTGCCATTTTTCCAGGTCGACGCCCCACGCGGCCTTGCTGGTTTCGGTCAACACGGCCGGCAAGGCACCGCGCAGCTTGTCCATGCCGGGCTGGTAACGCTGTACCAGCTCGGTGATGTCGAGCGTGGTGCCGGGCCGGTTGAGCAGCCAGCGCGAGATGTGCCGCAGCAGCGCCCAGATCTTCATCAGCGCATCGATCTGCGCATCCGCGCTGACCTTGCCATCCAGCGCGTCGATGCCGGACCACAACTCGCGCGCATGGATGATCTGGCGCGCGGCGTTGTAGGCCTTCACGACCGCGGCGGCGGTCTGCCCGGAATCTTCCTGCGTGCGCAGCACGAAGGTCGCGCCCATCCGGTTGACGATCGAATTGGTGACTGCGGTCGCGATGATCTCGCGCTTCAGGCGATGCCGCTGCATGTGCTCGGCATACTTCTGGTGCAGTGGCTCCGGGAAGTAACGCATCAGTTCGTGCGAGAGGAACGGATCCTCGGGCACGTCCGAATCCAGCAGCTGCTGGTACAGCACGATCTTGGAATACGACAGCAGCACCGCGAGCTCCGGCCGCACCAGGCCGCGATGATGCGTGCGGCGTTCGGCGATCTCGGCGTCGGTCGGCAGAGATTCGATCTGGCGGTCGAGCTGCCCGCGCGATTCCAGCGTGCGGATGAAATGTCCCTGGGTACCGATGCGTGCCGGCGACATGTGCTGCATCAGGCCGAGCGCCGCGTTCTGGCGGTAGTTGTCGCGCAACACCAGCCCGGCCACCTCGTCGGTCATCGAATGCAACAGCTTGTTGCGGGCCTCGATGTCCATCTCGCCGCGCTGCACCGCATCGTTCAGCAGGATCTTGATGTTGACCTCGTGGTCCGAGGTATCCACGCCAGCCGAGTTGTCGATGAAGTCGGTGTTCAGCAACACGCCGTTCAGCGCGGCTTCGATGCGGCCCTTCTGCGTGAAGCCGAGATTGCCGCCCTCGCCCACCACCTTGCAGCGCAGCTCGCCACCATTGATGCGCAGCGCATTGTTGGCGCGGTCGCCGACCTCGGCGTTGGATTCGGAGGCGGCTTTCACGTAGGTGCCGATGCCGCCGTTCCACAACAGGTCGACCGGCGCCTTCAGGATCGCGCTGATGAGTTCGGTCGGCGCCAACGACTCGACGTCCTCGGCGATGCCCAGCGCGGCGCGCATCTCGGGCGTGATCGCGATGGACTTCATGCTGCGCGCGAACACGCCGCCACCCTTGGAGATCTTCGACTTGTCGTAGTCGTCCCACGAGGAGCGTGGCAGCGCGAACATGCGTTCGCGTTCGACGAACGACTG
>DASSRT010000252.1:0-6772 GCA_035701705.1 Rhodanobacteraceae bacterium | reverse complement strand
TCGTCGTCGCTGACGCCGACGTGGGGAAGCTGTTTTGCCAGTCGTAACCGGGAATTCCGACATGCCAAGTTCCAGACCGTTGTCGCCGCATCTGGGTATCTACCGTTGGCGCGTCACGATGTTTCAGTCGACCATGCACCGTCTCACTGGTCTGTTCCTGTGCGCGGGTGCGCTGTTGCTCGCATGGGGCCTGATCGCCGCCGCCGATGGCGCCGACGCCTGGGCCGTGTTCGCCGGCTTCTGCAAGAGCTGGCCCGGCTTGGTGCTGCTGTTCCTGTGGACGTGGTCGCTGCTGTTCCACCTCGTCAACGGCATCCAGCATCTGTTTCGTGACGCCGGCAGGAATTTCGGGCCGCCGCGGCGCGACCGTGAATTCAAGCCGGTCTATTGGTCCACCGGCTGGATCGTGATCGTGCTCAGCGTGGCGCTGACGGTCCTGGTGTGGGTGTTGCTGATGATGCACGTGGGCGGGGTGGCGGCATGAGCGCGTATCCGGGTCAGGAAGGTTTGCGCACGCCGCTCAAGCAGGCGCGCGGCATGGGCTCGTCGAAGACCGGCGTGCATCACTGGTGGCTGCAGCGCGTGACCGCGGTTGCGCTGATCCCGCTGTCGATCTGGTTCCTGTTCCTCATCGGCGGCCTGATGGGCGCGGGTTATCCGGCGGTGGTGGCCACCATCGTGCAGCCGGTGCACGCGATCCTGCTGATCGTGTTGTCGGTGTGCCTGTTCTGGCACGGCGCGCTCGGCCTGCAGGTGGTGATCGAGGATTACGTGCACACGCGCTGGCTGGAATTGACGCTGCAGATCGCCTTGCGCTTCGGCGCCTGTCTTGGCGCGCTCGCCTGCGTGCTGGCAGTGTTGGCGCTGTGGCTGCGCGTGCCGGTCATCGGCTGATATCGAATTCATTTGAAAGGGGCTGGCATGGCCGCTGACAGTTACAAAGTCGAAACACACGAATACGACGTGGTGGTGGTGGGTGCCGGCGGCGCCGGCCTGCGCGCCACCATGGGGCTGGCGGCCAAGGGCTTGTCCGCCGCCTGCGTGACCAAGGTTTTTCCGACCCGCTCGCACACCGTTGCCGCGCAGGGTGGGGTGGCCGCCGCGCTCGGCAACATGGGCGAGGATGACTGGCGTTACCACTTCTACGACACCGTCAAGGGTGGCGACTGGCTGGGCGATCAGGATGCGGTCGAGTACATGTGCCGCGAGGCGATCCCCGCGATCATCGAACTGGAACACTTCGGCGTGCCGTTCTCGCGCACCCCGGAAGGCAAGATCTACCAGCGCCCGTTCGGCGGCATGACCACGCGCTACGGCGAGGGCATCGCCCAGCGCACCTGCGCCGCGGCCGACCGCACCGGACACGCGATCCTGCACACCTTGTACACGCAAGCGCTGAAGCACGACGCCAAGTTCTTCGTCGAGTATTTCGCCACCGATCTGGTGAAGAATCCGGCGACCGGCCGCATCGAGGGCGTGCTGGCGATCGACCTCAACGAAGGCACGCTGCACTTTTTCCGCGGCCACGCGGTGGTGCTGGCGACCGGCGGCTACGGCCGCGCCTATTTTTCCTGCACCTCGGCGCACACCTGCACCGGCGACGGTGGCGGCATGGCGCTGCGCGCCGGGCTGGCCTTGCAGGATCTCGAATTCGTGCAGTTCCACCCGACCGGCATCTACGGCTCGGGCTGCCTGATTACCGAAGGCTCGCGCGGCGAGGGCGGCTTCCTCACCAATTCGCAGGGCGAGCGCTTCATGGAGCGCTACGCGCCCAATGCCAAGGATCTCGCTTCGCGCGACGTGGTCAGCCGTGCCATCACCATGGAAATCCGCGAGGGCCGCGGCGTCGGCGAGCACAAGGACCACGCGCTGCTGAACCTGGCCCACCTCGGCGCCGACGTCTTGCGCGAGCGCTTGCCGGGCATTTCCGAAACCGCGCGCATCTTTGCCGGCGTCGATGTCACCAGGGAGCCGATTCCGGTGCTGCCGACGGTGCACTACAACATGGGTGGCATCCCCACCAACCACCACGGCGAAGTGGTGCAGAAGGTCGGTGACGATCCGGATGTCGTGGTGCCGGGCCTGTTCGCGATCGGCGAGGCCGCCTGCGTGTCGGTGCATGGCGCCAACCGTCTCGGCTCCAATTCGCTGCTCGACATCGTGGTGTTCGGTCGTGCGGTCGCCAACCGTTGCGCCGAAGTCGTCAAGCCCGATACGCCGCACCGCGACCTGCCGGCGGACGTGCTCGATCCGGCCTTGTCGCGGCTGGACAAGCTGCGCCACGCCAACGGCGGCACGCCGACCGCCGAGTTGCGCCTGAAGATGCAGAAGACCATGCAGGCCGATGCCGCGGTGTTCCGTACCGCCGAGACCCTCACGGAAGGCTGCAAGAAGATCGATGAAGTCCACGCGCAGTTCGAGGACATTCGCGTCACCGATCGTTCGCTGATCTGGAATTCCGATCTGGTGGAGACCTTCGAGCTTGCGAACCTGCTGGGGCAGGCGGTCGGCACGATGCACGGTGCGGAGCAACGCACTGAAACGCGGGGCGGACACGCGCGCGACGATTTCCCCGAGCGCGATGACGTCCACTGGATGAAGCACACCCTGGTCAAGCTGGATGACAAGGGCGCCTGTTCGTTCGACTATCGTCCGGTGCACATGCAACCGCTGACCGACGAGGTCAAGAGCGTGCCGCCGAAGAAGCGCGTTTACTGATTTGCACGAACCGCTGCCTGCGCGCAGGCAATCGGTGATGGACCGTCCGGGGATTCACGCCTGGCGATCAGGTTGAAGCACTAGCAGAAGGTGGAGCAATCGTGGCCGAATTCACGCTACCGAAGATGTCGAAGGTCAAAGCGGGCAAGCACTACGCTGCCAAGCCCGGAGCCAGGAAGACGCGCACGTTCAAGGTCTATCGCTGGGATCCGGATGTCGGCGGCAACCCGCGCGTGGACAGCTACGAAGTCGACACCAGCGGCTCGGCGATGGTCCTCGACATCCTGCTGAAGATCAAGAACGAGATCGATCCGACGCTGACGTTGCGGCGTTCCTGCCGCGAAGGCGTGTGCGGCTCCTGCGCCATGAACATCGATGGCGAGAACACCCTGGCCTGCACCAAGGGCCTCGATGAATTGCCGTCCGGCGATGTCAGCATCTATCCGCTGCCGCACATGCCGGTGGTGAAGGACCTGGTGCCGGATCTCACCCATTTCTACGCGCAATACACATCGATCAAGCCGTGGCTGCAGACCGAAAGCTCGCCGGGTACGCGCGAGCGCCTGCAGTCACCGGAAGATCGCAAGCAGCTCGATGGCCTCTACGAGTGCATCCTGTGCGCCTGCTGCAGTACCTCGTGCCCGAGTTACTGGTGGAATCCCGACCGCTTCCTCGGTCCGGCGATCCTGCTGCAGGCGTATCGCTGGATCGTTGATTCGCGCGACGAGGCGACCGGCGAACGCCTGGACGACTTGAACGATCCGTTCAAGCTGTACCGCTGCCACACCATCATGAACTGCACCAACACCTGCCCGAAGGGCCTGAATCCGGCCAAGGCGATTTCCGAGATCAAGCAGCTGCTGGTGAATCGCACCGTTTGATGGAAGCCGACCCACCCGCGAGCACGGGTGCGCCTGCGCTCATCAAACGCCTGCAATGGCGCTGCCGCCGCGGCACGCGCGAACTGGATGCCTTGCTCGGCGGCTGGCTGGATCGGCATGCCGGCGATACCGACGTGACAGCGTTGCAGGCCTTCGACACCCTGCTGGACCAGCAGGATCCCGACCTGTGGAACTGGTTGATGGGCCACGCCCCAGCGCCGCGCGTCGATTGGCAGGCGATCGTGGACGAAATCCGGGAGCATGCAGGCTTGGATCCGTGACGCAGGCGCCCGACATCGCCTTTCGCTACCGCGCGTCGCCCGTGCTTTCAGTGGCATTGGTTGTCGTCGGCATCCTTGCGATCATCGCGGTATCGATCAGCGGCGTGCCCGTGTGGTTGCGCAGCATCCTGGTCGTGCTGGTCGCCGCATTCGGCGGGGTCTCATTGGGCCGGCAGTTGCGGCCGCGAATCGCTTCGGTGGCCTGGCGTGGTGATGGCACGATCGAACTCGGGCTCAACGACACGCCGCTGGACAACCGTCGCGATGTGCTCGCCGAGCTGCATGGTGGTCGGGTACTGGGACCGCTGATCGTGTTGTCGCTGCGTTGGCCGCCGCGTGAGCGCGCCGCGTTGTGGTTGCTGCCTGACAACCTCGATGCCGACACGCGCCGCCGGCTGAGGATGCGGCTGGGAACCCATGCCCATCGGCCGGCGTCAGGGAACGCCGACAGCAGTTGATGGTCTGAGCCGCTTGCCGCACTGGCGCTTTTCCGTCACGCTGCTCCGCGGCATGGGCTTGCGAAAGCCGACACGGTTGCCAATCTCCAGTCCCCAGTCCCGGTTTTTCATCGCATGTTCCGTCCGCTTGAACTGTTCATCGGCCTTCGCTACATCCGCGCCAAGCGGCGCAACCACTTCATCTCGTTCATCAGCGTGGCGTCGATGGTGGGCCTCGCCATCGGCATCACCGCGTTGATCACGACGATTTCGGTGATGAACGGCTTCGACACCGAATTGCGATCGCGCATCCTCGGCATGGTGTCGCAGGCCACCATCTCATCGGTGGGCGATGGCATGCCGGACTGGCAACGCGCGCTCGCGATCGCCGAGCAGAACCCGCATGTGAAGGGCGCGGCGCCGTACGTGGAGCAGGGCTCGTGGCTGCGCGGCAACGGCGCGAACGCCGGCGCCATGGTGCGCGGCATCCTGCCCGGTCAGGAGCCCAAGGTCACCGACATCGGTTCCAAGATGGTGGCCGGTAAGCTGTCGGCGTTGCAGCCCGGCTCGTGGGGCATCGTGCTGGGTCGCGACCTCGCGATTACGCTCGGCGTCAACGTCGGCGACAGCGTGGTGGTGTATGCACCGACCATCAGCGTGACGCCGATCGGTGCGGTGCCACGATTGCGGCGCTTCACCGTGGTCGGAATCTTCGAGGCCGGGATGCAGGAATACGATTCCAGCCTCGCCATCATCAACCTGCACGATGCGGAAAAGCTTTACCGGCTGGATGGCCCCACCGGCATTCGCCTGAAGCTCGACGATTTGTTCATGGCCAACCAGGTGGCCGGGACACTCGCCAATCGTCTGGGCCAGGCCTACCGCGTGCAGGGCTGGATGCAGCAGCACGTCAACTTCTTCAAGGCCATCGCGATGGAGAAGGTGGTGATGTTCATCATCCTTTCCCTGATCGTGTTCGTGGCGGCATTCAACCTGGTTTCGTCGCTGGTGATGCTGGTCACCGACAAGCAATCCGATATTGCAATCCTGCGCACGCTGGGCCAGACGCCGCGCAGCATCATGGGTGTGTTCATGATCCAGGGCATGCTGATCGGCTTGATGGGCATCGCGATCGGCGTGGTCGGTGGCGTGGCGTTGGCGATCAACCTGCCCGCGATCGCCGACTGGATCCAGCACGTCACCGGCCACCAGTTCCTTTCGGAATCGGTGTACTACATCAACAACGTGCCGAGCCAGTTGCGCTGGAGCGATGTCGGCTGGATCACCGGCATGGCCTTCCTGTTTTCATTGCTGGCGACCATTTATCCGGCGTGGCGGGCGTCGCGGACGCAGCCGGCGGAGGCATTGCGCTATGAGTAACAGGGACTCGGGACCCGGGACCCGGGACCCGGACAACAAGACGGTGTTGCGGGCGAGCCACATCGCCAAGACCTACAAGGAAGGCAAGTTGCGCACGCCGGTGCTGCACGATGCGAGTTTCGAACTTGCCCGCGGCGAAACGCTGGCGATCGTCGGATCGTCGGGTTCCGGCAAGAGCACCTTGCTGCACATCGTGGGTGGTCTGGACACGCCGACCGAAGGCTATGTCGAACTTGAGGGGCAGGAGCTGTCGAAACTCCCCGACGCCGAGCGCGGCCGCGTCCGCAATCGTTCGCTGGGCTTCGTCTACCAGTTCCACCACCTGTTGCCCGAATTCACCGCGCTGGAAAACGTCGCGATGCCGCTGTTGATCCGCGGCACGCCGATCGCGGAGGCTGGCACGCAATCGCGGGGCTTGCTGGAACGCGTGGGCCTCGGCCATCGCCTCGAACACAAACCCGGCGAATTGTCGGGTGGCGAACGCCAGCGCTGTGCGATGGCACGCGCGCTGGTGACCCGACCCGCCTGCGTGCTGGCGGACGAACCCACCGGCAACCTCGACGAACAGAACGCCGCCGCCCTGTACGACTTGATGCTGGAACTCAATCGCGAGATCGGCACCAGCATCGTGCTGGTCACGCACGATCGCGCGCTGGCGCGCAAACTCGATCGCGCGCTGGAGCTGACGGGCGGCGTGCTGCAGCCGCTGGCGCCGGGGAGCTGAAGAACGCATGCGTGCTCGCAAGGATCGCGACACGAAGACACGCGGGATCGGCATCCCGGCCATCGCGCTGGCGATTCTTGCCGGCTGTGTGCTGGTGCAGGGATTGCACGCTTTGCCGCCACGCAGGGTCGACCAGGCGCTGCTGGCTGGCGGGCTGCTGTTGGCCTTGGCCTGCCTGCGTTGGCGCGTGCCACGGAGCGTCTTGTGGCTGGCGCTTGCGGTGGCGGCATTCGGATGGACCGCATGGCGCGCCGACCTGGCCTTGTCGGCGCGGCTTCCGCATGCGCTGGAAAAGCAGGACATCGTCGTCACCGGCGTGGTGACCGGCTTGCCGCAGGCGCAGGATGCGTC